>JAFVFA010000260.1 GCA_017475725.1 Spirochaetales bacterium | reverse complement strand
TCTAAGCCCGGCCACCGACCCCGGACCCAGGATCAGCGTCCTTCGAGGGACCACCGGGTCCGGCAGGTAGGCATAGCCGTTGTGCGCCCGGTCAACCATCTTGAGACCCTCGACCTCCCCGAAGAAATGGCAGAGGCAGCGGACGCCGCGTACCCTGTCCACACCCGGGATGGCACCCAGCTCATGGTCATCGCAGTACAGCGTGTTGTGTGCAAGCGCGGACACGAAGTAAGCCCTCCAGTCCTTCCAGACGGAGGACCTGTATATGTACCTTCCGCAATCCACAAGGACATCCTCGCCGCAGAGCGTTACCTCCGCGTGCATGCTGTCGTTGTGCGAATGGGTCGACCTCTCCCCCCTCTCAAGCTGCGTCGAGTGGGTGCAGAGGTAGTCGGCATCACTGTCCCAGCCGGAGCGCATGACATAGACGCCCTCCTCCGCATACTTGTAGTCTAGGCCTGCAGGCTCCGAACCCTCCTTCCTGAGGCTGCCGAAGTACTTGAACTCATCATCCCCGAACAGATCGTACATCCAGTTCATGTAGGCTCTGAACTCGTTCAGGTCCTGAGGGAAGAACGAGAGGTTCATGCCCTCATAGATAGAAGTGTCAGCCCTTCTTGCAGTAAGGTCATCCCTGTCGGCGTCACCTATCATCGGCGTGGACAGGTCAGGCTTGACCAGAGAGCATACATACTTAGCGGACCGTCTCACGACCTCCCAGGCGTAGTCAGGGACGTAGATGCCGTTCTTGTCGCAGAGCACTATGGCCTGGGCGAAGGCTATGGATGCGACCATGTGGTAGATTGGGGTCTTCTCCATGTGGACGCCGTTGTCGGAGAAGCAGTAGCGGACCTCGTGCATCACACGCCCGTAGGCTGTGTCGAACCACTGCTGGGCCTCCTTGAACTCAGGGAACATTATGGATATCTGAAGCAGTGCGCTGGTCTCCATGCTGAGCCAGTTGGATGATCTGTCATGGTTGGAGTAATGGCCCATCAGGAACAGAGCATGCTCCCTTATTCCAAGGAGGAAGGATGCAAGATCATCCTCTGTCCAGACCGGGGACTTCCTGAATATCTCGAAGACGGGTAGCCATGTGGTATAGACCCTGATACCGGTCTCTATGGTCCTCCATGCAGTCCCCGGGAACGGCTGCTTTGGCACGAAGGTGGTGTCCTTGATGAACTCGTCTGCAGGCCAGGCCTCGCGGAAGGAATGAAGCTCGGACAGGAACTCCCTTGTGTAGCGCTCGTCCTTCGTCAGGGCATAGGCCCTCGCAAGCGGCTGCCAGTATATCGTCCTGAAAAGCGACCATGACCACTCGTTGTCCCTGCTGGTCTCAGTCGTCGGATTGAACATCCAGTCGATTGGACCATTGAACTTGTGCCCGAAGATGTCATGCTGCATGACCTTCTCGGCATCGGCTATTATCTGACCGTCATCGTACTTCTCTGCCTCTTCTGCCTTGAAGAGATAGTCCGGCTTCTCCCTCTCCCTAAAATGGGCCAGAAGGTCGGCCTTCGCCAGATCATCGCGAAGCAGTGGGATGAGTTTACTTACATTGTCCATTGGTGACCACCTGTGAAATCGATTTCCCTGCTTGCCCGGACAAGCTTTCCGGACAAGCGAGGAAAGCCATCAGGGGCGCTGGAACGCCCCTGATGATGCATACAGGAACCCTTATCTTGAGATATAGGCGTCGTATGCCTCCTGCCTCCAAGCGACAGCCTGCTCGAGCTTCAGGCCCTTGAGACCGGCCTGGTACTCGGCGAATGTCTGCTCGTTGAGCGGTGTGACACCTGTGATGAACTTGTTCTCCCACTCCTTGGCGTATGTGGTGACATCGTTGACGATCCTTGCATAGTCGTCCGCATGCTCGGATGAGACAGTGATCAGTGAGATGTCATGCTCACCATAGGTTGTCTGGGCCCAGAGCTCCAGAGCATCCTGCAGCTCAGGAACGGCATAGTAGTACTTCTGTGCCTTCGGCTCCTGGACGAACGGTCCGTTGATTGTGAATCTCATGTACTTCCAAGCCTTCTCGGAAGAGAGTGTGCCGTTGTCAGCCTGGACCTCAGGAAGGTAGACAGGCTCACCGTCGACGATCTCATAGGAGACACCCTCGATACCGTAGTTGGCCAGCATGTGTCCTTCCTCGCTGAACTGGTAGTCAAGAAGTCTCATTGCGGCCTCGATGTTCTTGCAGCTTGTCGTGATGGCTGCAGATGCACCGGCGTTGGAATAGATGGTATCCATCTTTGCGAACTTTGAGAGTCTGCCCTTGACAGGTGAGAGCGGCTTGGCCGAGACAAGCTCGACTGTCGGGTCGGATGCCTGCATTGTCGGCAGCCATGTTCCGATTCCGCTTCCGCCAGGAGCATAGCCGATTGCTGTTGTGCTGTTCAGGATCAGGTTGCCCATTCCCTTCTTGTCGAGTGTGAGGTAATCGCTGTACAGAAGGCCCTCTGAATAGAGCTTGTTCAGGAAGACCAGATAGTCATACCTGTTCTGCTCGATCAGACCGCTCTTGACTACGCCGTCGTCAACATAGAATCCACCATTCTCTCCCCATGAATCGAAACCAGGAGCAAAGACTCTGTTGATGTGGTCGCTTCTGATGGCGATCGGCCACTCGACGATTCCGGACTCCTTGAGCTTGACGAGGACATCATAGAGCTCATCAGGAGTCTCTGGGATCTCAGTGACTCCGACCTTCTCCAGAAGATCCTTTCTGTAGACCCATCCTTCAGTGTACAGAAGGGTGTTGTTCTCGTAGGAATCACCTCTGAGGAACGGGAAGCAGTAGTAGTTTCCCTCATCGGTCTTGACCATGTTGGCGATGTCAGGATGCTCCTCGAGGAACTTCTTGAGGTTCGGTGCATAGTCAAGGTAGTCGTTCAAGGCGATGATGACACCGTCATCGATGGCCTTCTGAGGACCACCGGAGTACTTGATCCACTGATACTCGATGATATCCGGCATGGATCTGCGTGAGGCTGTGAGAACAGCGAAGGCCTCGTCGACGTTGTTGTTGGCAGCAACGTGCTGGAAGGTGATCTTCGTGTTGGTCCTGGCCATGAGCTCCTGCCAATAAGGAAGCTCGTCGAAGCTGTTGGCTGTGATGGCCGCGTTCAGCGTGGCCCAGTAGGTCAGCTGGTCAGGTCCGGTGCTTGCGCTCTCCGTTGCAGCCTGTGAGAACACTGGTGCTGCAAGAAGAAGGACAGTAAGCATGACTAGTAAAGCTTTCTTCATTCTTTTCTCCTTTTTCCGGCTCAATCGCCGTTTGAATTGCTATTTCCAATGCGCCACTGCGCATATGAATCCACAAGATTCCGGCTCAGGGACTCCAGGGTGTAGTAGATGCTGCCTGTCTGGTCAACCTTTGCAATAGCCTTGGCTGACATGTCTACAACCCCCTTCCCCTGGGCCATAAGGACCGCATGGGTATGCTCGCGGGCTGTCTTCAAGGTGCATACCGGCGTCCTGCCCTCCTGCACGCATCTCACACATTCCCAGAGCTTCTCAAGACGCTCACCCTTGTCTATCCCGGTGTAGTCCAGCTCCCTGCCATCGGACAGACGCCCTATGAAGCCGCCCGCGGCCTCCGTCACAACACCGTTCTCGAACTCGTACTCGCTCATTGGACCTATCTTGGTGTCATCCACGGCATGTGATGCGTAGTAGTATAGAGACGCCCCATGCGCCGTTGTGAACTTGAGCTCTGCAGTGTCGCAGTTCGTGATTGACGGTCTCACTTTTATCAGTGAACCCTCACATGAGACTACCGTTTCAACCTCATCCATGGC
>JAFVFA010000259.1 GCA_017475725.1 Spirochaetales bacterium | reverse complement strand
GAGATCTTCTCCTGCTACAACATGGTCGACAGCCGAGGGAACCTCATGTGGTCACTGCCCATCACAACGGACTACACCGACGAGATCATTGTGGGTAAGTTCGGGCCTGGCCAGGACGAGAGGCTCGCGATAGTCTCTGGCTGGGAAGGCTTCATGATAGTCTCAAAGGATGGGGAGATCATAGTGCGCGACATCAACGGCCATGGCCAGAGGATCAGCGCAGCCAACTACTGCCCGGAGCGCGAAGGTTTCGAGATCGCCACAACGACCTACTGGGGAAACAACGGCATCTTCTATCTCCATGACTGCAACGGAAAGGAGATCTGGCACCGTGAGATGCTGTCCAACGGCAACGTCATTGCACCTCTGAACTGGGACGGAAACGGAACCGAGATAATATGGATGAGCGCACATGAGGGCGGAGTCGACGGCGACGGCTACAGGGTCCTTGAACTGCCTGACGACGGTCACCCGGAGATGAGCACTGAGGTCCTGAACCTGACCGGTGATGACCGTGACGAGATTGTTGTCTGGGACAGACACACCATGTACATCTACACTCAGGACGGTGAGGCCGCCGAGGACCCGAGAGGAGTCTACAGGCCGTTCAAGTACCCGGAGTACAACTCATCCAACTACAGAGGCGAGTACTGCTTCCCGAACTGGGTCAAGTGATCAGCCAAGGGCCTCGCACAGCTCATCAAGTATCTGGATGTCCGCAGGCAGCCATCTGACGCTGCGGATGTCCCCCTTCGTCAGCCAGCGGGCGGACTCTGCCTCCTTTAGCTCCAGATTGCCTGACACCACGGAGCACCAGAAGCAATCCATGGACAGGTGGAACTTGGGGTAGTCATACTCAAGGGTGTCTATGTACTGCCCGACATCTATCTCTGTGTCAAGCTCCTCCTCAATCTCACGCTTGAGGGCCTGCTGCGGCGTCTCACCCGGTTCTATCTTACCACCAGGGAACTCCCACCATCCCTTGTAGTCGCCATAGCCCCTGGCTGTGGCGAAGATCCTGTCACCGTCCCTGATCACTGCGGCGACGACCCTGATTGTCTTAAGCTCGCTCATGCCAGAAGCTCCTTCAGTATCCCCTCGTATCCGAGCTCTGCCTTCTGGAGCTGGTCTATCTCTATGTACTCGTCGATTGTGTGGGCAAGGTTCTCAAGCGATGGCCCGAATCCGATGGTCCTGATTCCTGCTTCGCCGCAGAAGTGACTTCCGTTTGTGCAGAAGGAGTAATGGGAGAGCTCTGTCCTGACTCCAGCCTCTGTGATGCCTTTGTAGGCCTTGCGGACAAGATCATCATCCCTGTCCAGAACCCAGCCGGGGAAGAACCTCAAAGCCTTCACATCCAGACCCTTCCAGCTTTTATGCTCGCCCTCCCGTATGTAGCACCTTGCTTTGAAGTTAGGCAAACTTGCTCCGACTTTTTCGATGGCCTGTTTTATTGGTTCCAGAATTTTTTCAGGGGTATCTCCAATAATCAGGCGTCTGTCGAATGTTGCAGTGCACAATCCTGGAACAACGGACTGCCCCGGGAACGGAGAGGAGACAATGTCTGTAAGCTCCATCATTCCCTTGCCCAGAATGGGATGTTCAGCCGGTTCTATCCTGAAGATCTCATCCAGCAGGGCAACCATGTGCTTTACGGCGTTGACACCTTTCTCCGGATTGGCCGAGTGGCATGTCCTGCCTTCGGTCTCCACGACTATCTCCGCACGTCCTCTCTGACCTATGTTCAGCCTGAGCTGGGTTGACTCCCCGATTATGACGTAGTCTGGTCTGCAGTACTCTGAGACGGCTCTTGTCGATACTCCCTCGAATATCTCCTCCTGACAGGAGCAGGATACATAGACCTTTCCTGCAAAGTCCCTGCCTGTTTTTTTTGCAAAGCGCGCAGCCGCCATTATCATGGCGCTGTCAGCACCTTTCATGTCAGAGGCTCCGCGACCATAGATCCTGCCGTCCTCCACATCCGCTGAAAACGGATCATGTGTCCATCTTGATCTGTCGGATATGTCCACGGTGTCTATGTGCCCATCCATCACAACCGTCTTTCCGGGTCTCTTTCCGAAGAAGCCTCCTATCACATTGCCGTAGTCGTCAATGTGGATGTCATCGTAACCGAGCTCCTCCATCTTCCTCTTGATGACCATGGCCACGCCTTCCTCCTGTCCGGAGAGGCTTGGCTGTCTGATGAGGTCCCGACACAGTTCAACCAGTTCGTTGTCAATGCTCTGCATAACGAATGCTCCTGACAGTATTCTGAATCAACGCCCAGAAGTGGTCAAGGTCGGATTTCAATAGTATACTTGTACCAGGGGGC
Organism: Spirochaetales bacterium; assembly: GCA_017475725.1. Taxonomy (GTDB): domain Bacteria; phylum Spirochaetota; class Spirochaetia; order Sphaerochaetales; family Sphaerochaetaceae; genus UBA9732. The sequence goes on along the minus strand of JAFVFA010000259.1, from coordinate 11,092 downwards.
CCGAAGATGAAAGAGATCACCTGTCCGAACTGCCACATGACCTTCAGGATGGAAGGTTCTGAATACGCTGAGATAATAGCCCAGATCAGGAATGAAGAGTTTGAAAATGCATTGAAAGCCAATGTACAGGGTTCTGTACAGGCAAAGGAGCTTGAGCTTAAGCGTCTTCACATGAACGAGATCGGTGCCAAGGACCGGGAGCTCCAGAGACTGCAGAACGAGATCGAGAGGCTCACCGACAAGCTGAATGCGACCACCGACAGCCTTGCCTCCAAGGTGGAGACAGAGGTCCAGAGGGTTGCAAGCCAGAAGGACATGGAGATACTCAGGCTTAAAGGTGTGATAGAGAAGAGCGATGCTGACAGGCAGCTTGCCGTCCAGCGCAAGGTCGAGGAGTTCAACAGGCAGCTTGCAGAGGACAGACAGGACATAGCCACGTTGAAGCAGAAGCTCGAGGCCAAGGACTCCGAGAAGGAGCTTGCCCTGAAGAACGCCAGGGAAAGCTATGACTCCATGCTGAAGATGAAGGACGAGGAGATTGCACGCTACAAGGACTTCAAGACCCGCATGTCCACAAAGCTCCTAGGCGAGAGCCTTGAGCAGCACTGCCTGATAGAGTTCAACAGACTGAGGGCAACGGCCTTCCCGAACGCCTACTTCGACAAGGACAACGATGCCTCCGGCGGCTCCAAGGGGGACTTCATCTTCCGTGATAGCCAGGATGGGGTCGAGTACATCTCCATAATGTTCGAGATGAAGAACGAGATGGACGAGGACGAATCGAGGTCCAGAAAGCACAGAAACGAGGACTTCTTCGCCAAGCTTGACAAGGACAGAAGGGAGAAGGGCTGCGAGTATGCCGTTCTTGTCTCCATGCTCGAACCTGAAAGCGAACTCTACAACGCAGGTATAGTTGACGTCTCCTACCGCTATGGGAAGATGTACGTCATCAGACCGCAGTTCTTCATCCCCATGATCACAATCCTGCGTGACGCCGCCAGAAACTCCATTGAATACAGAAAGGAGCTTGCCGTCGTCCGCTCCCAGAACATTGACATCGAGAGCTTCAACGACAAGCTTGAGGATTTCAAGGACAGATTCGGCCGGAACTACAGATTGGCCTCGGAGAAGTTCGCGGATGCCATCAATGAGATCGACAAGAGCATGGCGGCCCTGCAGAAGACCAAGGACTACCTGCTGGGCTGTGAGAACAACCTTCGCCTGGCAAACGACAAGGCCCAGGACCTTACCTTGAAGAAGCTCACCAAAGACAGCCCTTCGCTTCAGGCAAAGATCTGACCATGCTGAACAGACTCTGGGAGAAATACAGGACCTTCATCGTTTATATGGTGTTCGGTCTCATGGCCACCTTGCTCGAGACCTTCATGTACTGGCTGTTCTACGAGGTCATCGGGCTTAGCAACATGGTCTCAACCGTCATAGCCATATTCATCACAATCACCTTCGCGTTCTTCACCAACAAGATCTTCGTCTACCGGTCAAGAGCGTGGGGTTTCTCGACAGTCATCAGGGAGCTCCTGTCCTTCTACTGGTTCAGGGCGCTGACAGGTCTCTTCAACATGGGTTTCATGTACGTGACTGTGGACGTGCTTGCATGGTGGCCTGTGGGCATGAAGGCCATAGCCGCCGTTCTTGTGGGGATAATGAACTACCTTCTAGGCAAGCTGGTGATATTCAGGAGAGCTCGCTGATTGACGCCAGATAATCTTTCAGGTAAGGGACCGCGAACTCAACGTAGCCGCGCCTTCTTTGGGCAATTACGCCGGATTGGATCAAGCGCAACTTGTATCGGTTCGCATATGCGGAACCTACTTCAAGGCGGTCGCAGATGTCCTTCATAGATGTTTCTGCCTCATCCGTGGACATCGCCAAGAGAAAATCCATATCACGCTCCGACAAGGGGGAAATCGTTGTCTTGCAGATGTCATCAATGAATTCCCTCTTGGCAATGGTGATGGCGTCCTCATATCCGGAAGGTGAAAGCTCTCCGTCATCGGATGCGGACACGACCAGATAATGGCCTATGAGCTGCATCATGTATGGGGATCCTCCCGTCTGTTCTGCGGCTTTGGCTATCTCAGAATCTGATAGCCTGATTCCAAGCTTTCTGAAGGATTCTTTGAGGGAGATCTCGATTTCGGCAATCGAAATTGGTTCAAGATACATTTTTGAGGCTCTGTTGAGAAAGGTCAGAACGTGTTCGTTAAGCGTCTGAGCGATTGCTGATGGAAGTCCTGCCAGTGTGATTGCAATGTTGTGGCCCTCTCCAACCATTTCCTGATATGCAATTATCAGCTTCTGCAGTTGCTCGCTTCCGGATTGGACTTCATCAACAAGGATAAGCACGCCTTTTCCTGCCTTCTCCGCATAATCGCAGATATCCTGAAGCTGGTATGCAAAGCTCCTTGTCGGCTGTGCTGTCTTCTCGGTCTGTATGCCTGCACTGAAACCCAGTATACCTACAGAGCCTCCGGAGATCCTTGCTTTCTTCTCTTCGTCTCTGCCCAGCTTCTCCAATATCCTGTCCAGCATATCAGCGGAGACAACCGTTGGAGATGCCACGATATAGTCATGCTCCTTTGCATATTCCGCGAGTTCAAGCAGAAGAACTGTCTTTCCCATTCCTCTCTGTCCTATGATGAGTCGGGCTCTTTCCTTGCTTCCTGGAGGTGAGGAAAGTCCCTCCAGTAGAGCCCTCATTTCATTCGACCGCCCTATCAGGTTCCTTGGTTTGTTTCCAAATGATGGAGAGAAGATATAGTCACGCATGCCTTGTTCCTTTTATTTACTTTTGTTTTTCTTGTTTATTTTTGTTTGTTTTGTTTATTTTGATTCTAAAATCCAATCTGGTTTGAGTCAAGAATTATTCAGAGTGTGTCAACAAGCTCTTTTATGGTCTGCTTTATGGCCGTCCTGGAGGAATGTCTGCTCTGGTTGTCTGAAGAATCGGCATCGAAAAACAGCTCCCAGACTTCAACCCCAAGGCTGTTTGCGATCTTTGTTATGGTAGAGAGATTTGGATTGCTTCTTCCTGCTTCAAGATCTGCAATGCTGTTCAGACCTGACAGTTCTGCCAGTTTTTCCTGCGTAAGATTCAGGGCTTTTCTGTACTTCCTGATGTTGCATGTCAGGACAGCTTTTGCATCGTTGTTTTTCTCATCCATAAGTAAAGAATAAGATTCGTAAGGGCAAATCTTAAGTCAATTAATCACGAAGTTACTATTGATTATTTACGAAGTTACGGTAAAATACGAAACAGGTTTGATTTCATTATCCGGAGGTTCTGTATGAGGAAAGCGGCAATCATTCTAGTCATCATCATGGTATTGTTTGCGGGATGCAAAAATGATGTGGTTCATGAGCAGTATGGAAGCATAACCATTTCATCATCTGTTTCGAGGACAATCGAACCGAATCTTGCATCCATTTCATGTGCAAAGTACATTGTTCATGGAACACATTCGAATGGATCCGATACCTTTGATGATGAGTTTACAGGATTATCTGTGACTGTCGAGCATCTTCTTGTCGGAAACTGGAGCGTGTATGTCGAAGGCTTTAATGCCGATGACATAAAGATTGCTTCATCTGAGATACAGACTGTAGTGGTAAGTCCTGCAAGCACCGCCAACGCCTCTTTCTCCCTGACTTATCTGACAGAGGGAACAGGAACTCTGAACTTGGCTTTGAGAATCTCTTCATCCGACACCGCTGTTGCAAAGGTTGTATTCTCAATTGGGGACGAAGAAGTAGCCGTCTCTAGGCCAGCAGCTCCGGAAGGGGATTACTTCATCTTCCGCACAGCGAAAAATCTGACAGTGGGTCAGTACGATGTGCTTGTGACTCTGTATGATGCCACAAACACGAAAATCGGAATCTCAATGATGGAGGTTGCCCATATCTACAACTCTTTTACGTCTGAGAAGATGTGGGATTGTAATGGATTTACATCTATGCCAGTTTTTAATCTCGTTTCCAGTATTATCACAGAAAATGACCAGATTATTCTGACTTCTTCAACGCAAGGCGCCACAATCTACTACACGACTGATGGTACTGATCCGACAACAAAGAGCAGTGTTTATTCCTCTGCCATAACAATAAATCAGAATACGACAATCAAAGCAATTGCTGTGGCAAACAAGTTGTTTCCCTCCCCGATCGCAACTACAGAGTACCGAATCAAGGCTTCTACACCGACATCCAGTATTGCAGAGGGGGTTTATGAGTCTTCACAAACTGTTTCTTTGGATTCTGAAACGGCAGGAAGTACGATTTACTATACACTCGATGGAAGTACACCCACAAAAAACAGCACTATTTACACTCAACCTATTTCTGTTTCAAAAAATACTGTGATCAAAGCAATTTCTGTGAATCCTGATTATGATGATTCGGAGGTTTCATCATTCGATTATCATATAAGGGTTGCAGTACCGACATCATCATTTGATTTCAATGAGGCTTATGAAACTCCGCAGCAGATTGAGCTTTCAAGTATTACCCCTGGTGCTGTTATTTATTACACTACCGATGGTTCTATTCCTACAAATGAATCCACTTTATATTCCGGTCCAATCACAGTCTCTTTAACTCAGACAGTCAAAGCTGTTGCATATGCGGAAGGATTTGATCCATCTCCCGTTTTCAGCGAGGATATCGTAATTGCAACGGAGAAAGTCGGAGCTGTGTCTTTCAGTGTTGAGTCAGGAACATACTATGTAAACCAGACTGTTACTCTGTCATCGCCAGAAGGAACAACGATTTATTACACGACAGATGGGAGCATCCCCACGAGATCAAGCAGTCAGTACGCTGAGCCTATCACTGTGTCTTCATCACAGACTATCAAAGCAATTGCCGGCAAATGGGGATATCTCAATTCGGATGTTGTGACAAAGGAATACACAATAAAGACGAAGAGCCCTTCAATGTCTGTTGAAGAGGGACGCTATCAGACAGCCCAGACAGTGGTTCTTTCCTGCGAGACTTCTGGCGCATCGATTTATTATACGGTAGATGGTTCTGAGCCTACTGTAGGCAGCACTCCATACACTGAACCTATAACCGTAGTTTCAACACAGACAATCAAAGCTGTTGCACAATATGCTGAATGGGATTGCTCGGAGGTGGTGTCTGTCAGTTACCAGATTGACGGACTCGCCGGGTTTTCTGTGACAGACCCTGTGCACTACACACTTACAATTGAAGTTCCCGAAGACTGGGTTGAAGGTGAACCTGTGGTGGAGAATGTTGCAGCAATTCTGAAAGCAAATCTGGCTCCGACCAATCCGGATGCAATTTATACGTGGTATGTAGATGGTAAGTTGGCGACCTGTAACAATGGTTTGACTATAACGAGTATAGACGAACTTCCTCTCGGGATAGGTAGTTATAATATCTCATTATGTGAGGGTGTTCACTCAATAGTAGTAAAAGCCGTAGTGGATGGATTGTCGTTATTACAAAACTATGATGTCATCGTTACTTCTGATGCTGTAATTGGAACAAGTGATAATGCTTTCCCATATGATATCGGAGATGTAGGACCTGCAGGTGGGTACATTTTCTTTGACTGTGACGCTGATAATTATACAGGAAATGAAGATGGGCTGATTTCTACAGAATGTGGTTGGAGATTCCTTGAGGTCTCTCCTACAGATTTGCGAGTTGTAAACGAGATTCCATCTGTCGATTCTTCTGTGGCTGGATATTCCGATGCATCTCTTGGATATTTTTTCGGATATTACAGGCATTCATCGAACGAAAGTAATGATTCGGTTGGAACAGATACTAAAATAGGATCTGGAGCAACTAACACAGACTCTCTGGTTGATGCAATGGGGGATAATGCTTACTATCACGAAGATACAAGCTCAGCTTATGCTGCAAGACTTTGCTCAATTCTTGAATATGCGGGATTTGATGACTGGTTTCTCCCCAGCAAAGATGAACTTAACTTAATTTACGCTAATCTTAATATCGATTGTTTTGATAATGATGTAGAGTACTGGTCTTCGACAGAAGGAGCTGGCAATTATGCTTGGTATCAGAATTTAAGTAGTGGAAAGCAAGGTCTCAGTAATCGCTACGAAGAGAATAGAATTCTTCCAGTTCGAGCTTTCTAATAATTTAGCCATTTAACTATGGTGAATTTGAATCTCTAGGCATCTTACAAGTAAAAGAGTCCGGGATAAAGATACAGCTGATTGATGTGATTTACATGGGTGATTCGAGCGCCCAAGAGAATGATGATTTCTGCTATGTCCGAAGATCTGGAGAAGTGAATGAAAGATTCAACAAGCGAGTGATTGGGGATAATTGTCTCTATCAAAAAAGCACTGCATGGTTCTATGAGAATGAGTGTCGATTACTTGTTTCCGTCCCTCAGTGTAAGTTGTCTCATCCTTATTCGGAACGGGTGTTGAGAATTGATCTGAATGAATCAAGCATTGATAGTCTGAGAAAGAAAAACCGGATATACAACTCTCCAAACGTCAAGGATTTGTCAGATGATTTCTATAAGACTAACAGTGACAGCCGACTGTCACGCGAATTGAACTGGAATCTACGAGAACGTTTCTGTAAGACTTGTAAAACAAATCAGCAGGATAGAGCTTTGAGAAAGTAAGTTCATGGAGTCATATGTTCAGCTCCAGGCGGAGATGGGGTAGGCCTTATGGGCCTCCGTGATCATCCTCTTTGTGATTCTCGGGACCGTGGATGATAGATCGTTGATTCCGAAGGCCTCAAGGGCGTTGGTGCAGAGGAGGGCGTTGAGTCTGGCCTCATCCATTCCCGCTTCCCGGAGCGCCTTGATGGTCAGAAGCATCCCCTCGAATCCCGGTATCCCGCTTGCACCGTTCTGCTTGTCCTGAAGGGTATGCGGGGCATGGTCACTCTCTATCCAGTCTATGCTGCCATCGAACAGACCGTTCCAGATTGCAAGCCTGTCCGACTCAGGCCTGAGCGGAGGATTCATCTTGACGATGTCCGATTCGGCATCAATGTTCAGTAGAATGTGATGGGGAGTGGCTCCACAGGTTATTCTCATCCCTCTTGCCTTGGCTGCCTTCACAGCCTCCAAGGCTCCTGCTGTGCTTATGTGGGCAATGTGGAGAGTGCCTTTGAAGCCTGCCTTCCCGGCACAGTCGATCTGATCTCTGACCGACTGCTCCTCGCTTATGGATGGACGGACATCAGAGTGTCTGGAAGCTGTCCTTGCAAACAGCTCCTCCTTCTCGCAATGCACTGCCAGCACCCCTCTGTAGTCAAGCTCGGCAAGCCTTGAGTATATCCCCTGCTGGACTTCCTTGCCTATTATCCCCATGTCTCCTGTGGACTGGGAGGCGAACATCTTCAGCGCACAGACCCTTGGGAACAGTTCGTCATAGGTCCTTACCATCTCCTCAATCTGGTTCGGATCCGGTGTGATACCAAGATAGAGGTGGTAGTGCACTTCAACACCTCTTTCCCTGAACTCCCTTTCGGCATGTTCTCCCAGGTGGATTCTCTGGATTGCATTTTCGTTGCTTGTCACTGGAGGATTTGTGTTGGGCATGTCAAAGAAGACATTGAAGCCTGCCTTGGCCCCGGTCTCCATGCCGTGAAGGACCGTCTCCTTTGCGCTCTGGTTCCAGTCTCTGAAGTGCACATGCGGGTCTGTCACAGCACATTCTCCTTCTCAAGGAAATCGAGGCCCATGAAGGTGCCCCACTGGCATGCAAGTCTTCCTCCGCAGGAGCACTCACCGCAGAGACCGACTCCGCACATGGTGTTCCTCTCCATGGAGAGAAGTATCCTGTCCGGACTGACACCAATGTTCTCCAGTTTCCTGCCCGCTATCTTCATGAAGATCTCAGGTCCTATCAGATAGAAGGCCAGATCCTCAAGAGGGGTTCCATCCTTTGTCAGCCTGCCTACTTCAGGGATGATCTCGTCCAGAATCCTTCCCGGTCTACCATGGTCTGAAACGCAGATGTAGTTTCCGAATTCACCCAGTTCAGCGGCAAGTATACCTCTGTTCCCCTCGACGCTTGTGCCCACCAGGAAGCTCATCGGAACCTTCTGCCTTGCAAGCTCCTGTGCAAGAGGCATGGCCACTGCCTCTCCTGTTCCGCCTGCAACGATGACAGCCTTCCTTGCCTTCGGCGTCTCCGTCCTGGCTCCGTATGGCCCTCTGAGAAGGATGGTGTCACCGACCTTCAGGTCAAAGACCGCCTGGGTGAAGGCCCCTCTCTTCTTTATGATGAACATCAGCGGATCCGCCTTGGCGACGCTGAACGGTTTCTCTCCTGTTCCGGGAAGCCAGAGGAAGACGAACTCTCCGGCCTGGAAGTCCTTCATGCTGCCATCAAGGGTAAGGAGCAGAGTGTCCTCTGAGTGGAGCCTTGTCTCTGTGACGGTGAAGAGCCTGTACTGCATTGTGCTTCCCTTGCTGAGCATTGCCCTGGATTTAAGTTCAGTCTCTTTCCCTCCAAGGAATGCCTTGGCCTCGGCCTTCACTGCATCGAAGTATGCTGTCCAGTTCTGCTGTCCCACATGGGCAAGGGCAGAACCTATTCCGACCGCATCCGCTCCTGCACTGACCATCTCGGCACACTGTCTTCCATCTGAGACGCCTCCCATACCGATGATCGGGATGTCGTTCCCTACGGCCTGTCTGATTTCTCTGATCGCCTCGATGGCCCTGCCGTAGACCCATTCGCCAGATTTCCCGCCTCTGCCACCAAGTGCGTTCTGCAGAATCGGTTTCCCTGAGACCGGGTCCGTGTGCAGCTCCGGTCCAACTGTGTTGATGGCTGTGATCCCATCTGCCCCACTGTCTATGACAGCCTTGGCTATCTCACCGATGTTGTCGACGTTTGGGGTCAGCTTTATGAAGAGAAGGCTCTTTCTGTCAGGGTAGGCCCTGCAGATGCTCTTCACGTAGTCCGAGGCCACATCTATGTCCTTTCCGATGGATGCACCGAAGCCGGCCTTTGCATGGGGGCAGGAGAAGTTCAGCTCAATGGAGTCCGCAACAGCATCGAAGGCCCTGACGAGCGTGGTGAAGTCCTCCGGATTGTCGGCTGACACCGAGACGTTGAGCCAGACTCTAAGACCCTTTTCCCTGAGAGCCTCTATTGGTGGAAGCGCAACCTCCATGCCCGGGTTACGGAGCCCAACGGAGTTTCCGAAGTTCCCTTCGCTTGTCTCGCAGATGACAGGCTCCCTGTTGCCAGGGTTCGGGCGAACCTGGAAGCTCTTGGTCGTGACTATGTCAACTGCAGGGACCTTCTCGTCAAACCATCTGATCAGCTCCGGTTTGGTCGAGGCCACACCGCTTACAGTCGCAAGGTGAACGGATCCGTCCTTGTGTCCCATCGGAAAGGCTCTACGTGTCACAGGCTGCATTCCTCCGTGAATTTCCTGATTGCATCGATGCAGACCTGCTTCCAGTTGGCAGGGGCAGCCTCCTTTCTCTTCGCCCACGGATGTGTGAGGGCGGATGAGGAGTTGATTCTGCAAAGCTCAAGCGGATAGCCGACCTTCCTCATGATGCCTATGACATCCGGTGCCGAGCCACCCTGGCTTCCGACTCCGGGAATCAGAAGAGGGACCTTCCTGTCTGCATAGAAGGCTGCCAGTTCCTCGAATTCCCTGAGGTTGGTTGCTCCAACAACTGCTCCGACTCCGGAACTGTATTCCGTATTCCAATTCAGAATCAGCTGCGCAACATGCATATAGACGGGCTTCCCGTCTTCCATCACCTGGTTCTGCAGATCCTTTCCACCTGGGTTGCTTGTCCTGTTCAGGATGTAGAAGCCCTTGTCCTTCGCATCCTCGCCGATTGCAAGTGCAAAGGGGTTGATGCTGTCGGTACCCATGTACGGGGAGACCGTCACACAGTCTGCGCCCCAGCTTCTGAAGGCCTCGAATGCATAGTTTGCGGAGGATGTCGCTATGTCTCCGCGCTTGGCATCAAGTATGAAAGGCCTTGCTGGGAGGGCCTTGACTATGTCAGCCAGGGCAAGCGAACCGCTGAAGTTCCCTTCAAGAGGCTTGTCCAGGCGTGAGAAGTACCCTATGTTCGGCTTGACGGAAGCGACCTTCAGGTTCGCCTTGTCCATCTCCTCGAAGAGCTGCAGGTAGAAGTCCCTGACACCAAGACCCTCCGGAAGGGCGGAGAAGTTCGGGTCTATCCCAAGGCATGTGCAGTTGCCGGCCTGCTTTGCAGTCGTCTCAAGAAGCTTTATGTAGTCCATCATCTCTCCTCCTTCTTCCAGCCGTGCTTCTCACCCCATGTGAACGGGGAGGCTGACCATTCAAGGAGCATTGCCTCCTGCTCCGGCTTGATGTATCCGATCTCCTTGGCGATGGGGATAACATAGTTGTAGTCAAGTATTGTCACAGGCTTGCATGCCGGGTCAAGAGAGGCGAAGGCCTCCTTTCCCTGGTCGGTTCCATATGAGAAGATGGCCAGGCAGTAGGGGACCTTTCCGTCGGCCTCCTGGATTGCCTTGACCGCCTTGATGGAGGACATTCCGGTGCTGATCAGATCCTCTATCAGGACAACGTTCCTGCCCTCATAGCCCTTGGCTCTTCCCAGTCCCTCGATCTGGTTCTGCAGACCGTGGTCCTTTGAGGATGACCTTATGTAGGAGACCGGCTTCTTCAGCCTGTCCGCCAGTGTCGTGGCATGGGGGATTCCAGCTGTGCTTGTTCCGGCTATGTTGTCCGGATCGAAACCCAGCTTGGACAGCAGCTCCTCGAAGGCCTTCGCCACCAGCTCCCTTGCTCTCCAGTCCCCAAGAAGGGTCCTGTTGTCGTTGTAGATCGGCATGTAGTAGCCGCTTGCCCAGCAGAACGGCTTCTCCGGTGAGAGCCTGATGGCCCCCATCTCAAGGGCGCATCTGGCGATGTCGTATGAATAGCTTGTGTACTCCATTTGTCCTCTCCTGTTTTCAGTGCTTGAATATCTCTTTGAATGTGTGGACCTTGCCGCAGTATGCACAGGTGTATCTGTCATCGTTTGTCTTGATGAACATGGCCTGGACGTTCTCGTTCTGGCTGTCGTTTGAGATGCACG
>JAFVFA010000026.1 GCA_017475725.1 Spirochaetales bacterium | reverse complement strand
TGGTCGTACTCCTGCCTTATGACCGGAAGTCCCCCGAAGTGCTCGGCCACCTTCAGAAGGTTCTCATACCTCAGCTCGTTCTCCTGCTCAGGCCAAATGTTGCTGTTCCCGTAGCAGAGGACGGGATCATATCCCTCATCTATCAGTCTCTGAATGCTGCTTGTTGCACACGGACCACAGCAGCAATGGACCAGAATCTTTTTACCCATAGCTAAAATATACTTGATTATCACCACTCTTTTCAATTCATGGAGGGATTCCACTTCACACAGCACCCAAAAAGAAGCATACTCAATTAGACTTGACGGCAAATGCTGGGAGAATCACTGAATGACAACGTCCAAGACAACTGCAGACCATGGGATAACGGAGGGGATCATCTGGAAACAGATACTCAAATTCTTCTTCCCCATTCTGCTCGGGACCCTTTTCCAGACACTCTACAACACAGCGGATGCAATCATAGTCGGCAACCTTCTCGGAAAGGAGGCCCTGGCTGCGGTAGGCGGCGGAACCGCCACTGCGATCAATCTTGTCATAGGGTTCTTCACAGGCATAGCTTCCGGAGCGACAGTCATAATCTCCCAGTACTTCGGGGCACGGAACGACGATCTGGTGCACAAGTCCATCCACAATGCCTGGGCAATCGCCATATGGGGAGGCCTGATCATTTCAGTGGTCGGTTATCTGACAAGTGACCCTCTTCTTGTGGTCACAAAGACACCTGAGGACATCTTTCCGCTGGCAAGCCAGTACATGCACATCTACTTTGCAGGCTCGATAATCGTTGTCATGTACAACATCGGAGCCGGAATATTCAGGGCCTTCGGAGACAGCAAGAGACCACTCTACTTCCTGATTGTAGGCTGCCTCTCCAACATTGTGCTGGACTTCCTCTTTGTCGGGACCTTCAGGATGGGAGTGGCCGGTGCGGCCTATGCCACTGTCCTTGCCCAGCTTATCTCGCTTGTCATGGTCATGGTCTCTCTCAAGAGAAGGGACGACTGCTGCAAGCTGATGTTCAGGGACATAAAGTTCAACAGCTACATGCTCCGCAGGACCCTCATGATAGGGCTCCCATCCGGCTTCCAGTCCATGCTCTACACAATCTCCAACCTCATGATAGTCTCATCAATCAACATCCTGGGCACGGATACGGTGGCTGCATGGGCAGGCTACGGGAAGATAGACTCCATATACTGGATGATCAACAACTCCATCGGAGTGGCGGCCACAACATTCGTCGGACAGAACTACGGTGCAGGCCTGATAGACAGGGCGAAGAAGGGAGTCAAGACAAGCTTCGCGATCGGTTTCATCGCAACCTTCTCCGTCGAGGCAATACTGCTGCTGTTCTCAAGGTATTTCTACAGGCTGTTCGTCTCTGACCCGAACGTCATAGACATCGGGGTCAGGATAATAAACCTGATAGCTCCATTCTACTTCACATTCCTGTTCGTGGAGATACTCTCTGGTGCCATAAGGGGAACCGGGAAGACCCTGATCCCCACTCTGTTCACAGTATTCGGGATAGTCGGCCTGAGGACCCTCTGGCTTGTGATAGTCTCCCACCACAACCCCACACTCGAGTCCGTTCTGCTCTGCTACCCGATCACATGGATAGTCTGCGCCATAGCCTTCATTCTCTACTACAGTCTCGGCAGCATCTACACTGTAAAGGAGAAGCCATGAACGCCATTCTCCCCCAGGAAAAGGCAATGAACATCTGCCTCAAGATGATGGACATGTTCGACGATTGCGCCCTGGGGGACAACCTCAGGAAGAAGGGCCATGGCAGGATGTTCGGTGTTCTTGTCTGCACGGACGGCACGGTATACAGGGCCTTCTCCGGAGAGCTTGAAGGAAGGCTCAGGTACCCGGGCTTCGTTCCACCGGTATTTGATATGGAGAAGTACACTGCCATAACAGCCGAGTATGACAGGAAGATCAAAGGGTCGGACTCTCCAAGGGACCTTTCAAGGGAATGCTGGAACAAGCTGAAGACTCTGTACAGGTTCAACTGCTTTGATGGCGTACAGAGGGGTCTTGATGAAATTTTCCCCAACGCCCCATCAGGAACAGGTGATTGTTGTGCTCCAAGACTTCTCAGCCATGCCTATGGTCAGAACAAGCGTCCCGAGTCTCTCTGCGAGTTCTTCTACGGCGATGGATCCTACGCCCACAAGGAGTTCACAACCCCTTGCGACAGCAGATGCAGGCCGCTTCTGCCTGCGTTGATCGGTCTGGACATAGTCTATCAGGACCATGACATAGTGGTGGTCAACAAACCAAGCGGAATGCTCAGCATCGAAGGTCGTGGAGAGGACAAGCAGGACTGCATAGCATCACGGGTCAGGGACCTGTTCCCCCACTCCATAGACCAGCCCTGCATCCACAGACTTGACCAGGCAACAAGCGGACTGCTGGTTCTGGGGCTGACCAAGCTGGCCCATGACACACTCTCAAGGGACTTTGAGGAACGGAGGGTCCACAAGGAGTATGAGGCCCTTGTGGATGGTCTGATACTTGATGGGAACGGGACCATAGACCTTCCCATAAGGTTGGATGTCGAGAACAGACCGCATCAGATTGTGGACCTTAACCTGGGAAAAGGCGCAGTCACCGGATGGACAAGGCTCAGCATAGAGAACAGATACGACAGAAAGGTCACAAGACTCAAACTGGTTCCGGAAACCGGAAGGACTCATCAGCTCCGGGTCCACTGTGCATCCGGACTTGGACATCCGATTCTGGGTGATGCACTCTATGGGCAGGCTCCAGACCAGACGGTTCCAAGGCTCATGCTGCAGGCAAAAGTTCTTGAGTTCGACCATCCCATCACAAAGGAGCATCTGAGATTCGTCCTTGATGCGGACTTTTGATGATTGACACTGATTTTGCACTATGCTACCTTAATTCAGGTATTCATATGCCGGAGTGGCGGAATGGTAGACGCGATAGACTCAAAATCTGTTATCCGCAAGGGTGTTCGGGTTCAAGTCCCGTCTCCGGTAAAACAAAATCAAGGCTATCTCTTTAGCAAAAAAGAGATAGCCTGTTTTCTAGCCCCCACAAAAAGAACTCAGGATCATGCCCCCCTAGAGTGAGTTTATCGATATTGATCCTTGAGATATCAATTCCTTTGTATTTGCGTCAAAGATACAAATCTGATCACTGATTATGTCACATTTGATTGCCTGGTCGGTCTTATAGTCAATCGCTCCAAACACCACAGAAGAGACAAGAGCGTCCTTGATCTTCACCTTGACAGTGGTCTCCATGCCTGCAGGGAGTGCAGAATATGCAGTTGCATTAATCTTGCCGCTGTCGGTAATGGCGATGTGTTCGGGTCTGACACCAACAATGACATTCTCTCTATTCAAAGGTTTATTCATGTTGGCTGTAAAGGTTGCATAAAGACCAAAGAGAGACAACACATGCTTTCCATCAACTTCGCTCAATTTTGCATTTATGAAGTTCATTGTAGGATTACCGACAAAGTCCGCAACAAAGATGTTGTTCGGCTTTGAGTAAACCGTCAGAGGCGGATCATATTGCTGCAGGACACCCTTATTCATCAAACAGATCTTCGTAGCCAATGTCATTGCCTCTAGCTGGTCATGTGTTACGTATACGAAAGTGGAGTCACTGTCTGAGTGCAGTCTCTTAAGCTCTGTTCTCATTTCACTTCTGAGCTTTGCATCAAGGTTTGAGAGAGGTTCATCCATGAAAAGAACCTTTGGTGCCGGAGCAAGAGTTCTGGCAATGGCGACTCGCTGCTGCTGACCACCTGACAACTCTGCTGGATACCTATGGACAAACTCCTCGATCTTAAGAAGTCTGAGCATCTCATAGACTCGACTTTTGATGTCTTCCCTTTTCCATTTAAGGTTCTCAAGACCAAAGGCGATATTCTGGTACACAGTCATATGAGGCCAAAGAGCATAGTTCTGAAACAAAAACCCGATGTCCCTCTTCGCAGGAGAAAGATTGATTCCCTTTTCGGCATCGAACACAACTGTGTCACCAATTGTGATCCTTCCTTCAGTAGGGGTCTCAAGACCGGCGATCATTCTGAGTGTGGTCGTCTTCCCACAACCTGAAGGTCCCAGCAAGGTGATGAAGTCCCTGTCTTCTATGACAATGTTGAGATCATCAACCGCTACAAATTTATCAAAACGTTTTGAAACGTGTTCCAATACGATTCTAGGCATCAATTACCTCCAAACGAAGCTCCACCGCCAACACCTTTGGCCACAGAAGCTCCTGTCAGTTTCTCTGAAACAGAATTTAGAATAAGGACAATGACAATGATTAACAGTGTCACGGCATTTGCATACTGGTCATATCCGGTCTGATTGAATTCCAACAGCAATGTAGTAAGAAGGAAATGTGCGTTTGGAACGAGCAGCGTATATAGATCGACCTCTCTCATACATGTGATTACAGGCAGCAGATAACCTGACATGATGCTTGTCTTCTGAATCGGGAAGAGAAGCCTGAAAAGTCTCTTGTACCAAGGCACACCAACGACAATACCAGCCTCCTCGATTTCTGTGGATATCTGAAGCATCGAGTTGATTCCACCTCTTGAGGCAAATGGGAGGTACTTGACTCCGGATACCAGCGCAATCAGGAAAAATGAGTTGTAGAGGAAACTAAAGGTCTTGGTTGTTGATATGGCCAAATAGATCGTCGAGAACGAGATGGCCGGAATCAGATATGGAAAGAATGCCATGCTTTCAACATACTGGGCAAGTTTTGTTCCTCTTCTTCTTACAACAGCATAACCGATGAACAGTCCTACAGTACCGGCAAACAATGCCGCAGTAATGGACAGAAGGAACTGTCTGCCAAGAGCACTCCAAACAGTCTTGTTGAACAGTATTCCTCCAACCATGCCGTTTTTATATGAACTCTCACCTCTGCCAAGCCAGAATTCAAGTGTCAGATTACTGAACTCATAGACTCCAGGACTCCTAAGCAGTGTTTGGATAGCGAATACAATTAAAGGAATTATTGAGAAGAAGGTGATAATGACAATCAAGGCTATGGAAATAGGAGTGTTGAATCTCTTCAGATCAATGAAAGACACCTGACCACTCTTTCCTGTGACGGTTGTGAAGGACCTTTTCCTTCCCGTGTATTTCTGATTGATTGTCAATATAAGCCATCCCATCAGGATGACAGTTGAACCAATTATGTAGGCCTGTCCTGTATAGCCTGCATTGAACATTGCCTTCATCTTGGAGGACAAGGTGAAGAACCTTACAGCTCCACCCAGGAACATCGGTACCGTGTAAGATGCGAAACCACTTGAGAAAATCAACAGGAACGTGGAAAGGACCGCCGGCATAATGATAGGAAGCGTTATTCTTCTTACGATCTTAAGCCGACCAGCCTTAAGTATCACAGCACTCTCCTCAAGGGTTGCATCCATATTCTGCAGGATTCCTCCTATGAGAATGTAGGCAAAAGGACCGAAATGAAGTCCGGTAACTATGATGCAGGGAAAAAGCCCATAGACGAACCATTCCGGCATGCATAGACCAAATAGACCCTCCATTACACCCACTATCCCTGCGCCGACCTTACTGTTCTGGAACATGTTAAGCCAATACAAAGCCATAGTCCAGGCAGGCATCATATATGGAAACAGGAACAGGGATCCAATCAGCTTCTTGTGTTTCAGGTTTGTTCTTGCCATAAGCCAGGCAATGACACCACCAATCATTATCCCTAATACAGCACCACCAAACCCAAGCAAAGTTGAATTCAAGAATGGTATCCAATAGTTTGTCATGCTCCACTCCCCACCTTTGAACAGCTTTGTCCAATGGAAAAGAGTGAAATTACCTTTCTTCAGGCCTGTCAGTGTTTTCTCAATGCCCGCATGTACAACGAACATTTCCCTGAGCATCGAAAGCAATGGATATAAAGTCAATGCAGTTAACAGAATTGCAAAGATTACAAGCATGCAGTTTGCAGGCTTAGTGAAGAAAGTGCCTATCCTGTTAAAGATGGTTTTATTCTTGTTCAATGATTTCATAACTAAAATACAGTGGGCACAGTGGTTTGAACGCCACCGTGCCCATCACGTGAAAATATGAATTCACTTGATTCTTACGCTAATGAATTCAAATACGTCTGCGTATGCAGAAGCAAGGTATTCACCATCCTCAACAACTGTGCAGCCGAGCCAGTAGCCAACTTCCCTGTCAAGGCCTGTGGCATCCTGAAGTGGAATTGCGCTATTCGTTGAATAGTTACCCATAACACCATCGTTTGTCCATGGGTTTGAACCTTCCTCGCTCATGATCCAGTTGATGAACAATGCGCAGGTGTAAGGCATATCGGTATCCTTGCAGACCTGAGCGTATGTCGGATACATGAATCCGATGAATCCCTTCATGCCGTGTGCCACAGAAAGATTCTTTCTGGCCGTCTCGTTACCACGGAGCTTTGAGAAGACAAACAAGCCGATGTTGCCTGGGGCACCATTAGTAAGGCCTGTGCTGATACCACCATCTGCAGTGTACTCGTAGCTGCAGTTGGCAAGGAAGCCATCAATCCATTCATAGGCAGCACTTGTGAATTCTGCACTTGCGGACCATGCTTTCCCATAATAATCCTTGTAAGCCTCTTCTATCTTTGCTGTCCATTTAGGAGACGTAAGCATGACAAGGAAGTTCATTCCAACAGGCTCTGTGTTTGGATCCTTGAAGAAAATCTTTCCCTTGAGTGCAGGATCCGTCAACTGCCATATGTTGGTAAGTCCAATGTCACCAGCTGTGTTGTTGAACATGAAGAGTTTGTTGACCATAAGCATAGCTGTAGGGTTCTGGTACTCGGCATTGACCGTTTCTTTGTACATCTCGGGGAAATAGTTATAGAGGAGTCCCTCATCAATCAACTGGCTCTGCATAAGATATGCGTTCTGAAGAAGTGCCATGTCTGCGCCTTCTGCGGCAGATCCGATCTCTGTTGTGAGTTTTGTGAACATATCAGTCTCACCGACAGAAGAATATTCAACCTTAAGACCAGGATACTTCTCCATGAACTTCGTCACAGCTGTTCCACAAAGGCTTGTTGTTGAATAGACCTTCATGGTTCCAGCTTCTTCCTTAGCCTTGGCATACAGTTCCTCATTTGACATTTTTGAAGCTGCCTCAAGAGCCATCTCAACCTCCGACTTGCTAGCAGTCACCTGTTCCGGTGCTCCGCTAGCAAACACTGAAAAACACATCACTAAGGTGATTAGAACTACCAATGTCTTTTTCATTCTGTACCCTCCAATTGGATGCCATTTGCATCATTTAGTATTCAATCCACACAGGACTCGAAACAGCGAAACTGCCGTCATCCAGTGTAATTTTCGCAAAATAATACCTGTCTTTACCGCCTCTAAGACTGAGAGAGGTCCTTTCTTCAGTTGAATTTGCGCTTTTAGTCACTACAGGTTTTCCTTGATTACCGAGAATCTCGATTTTTTTGACGAACGTCCGGTCGTCATGGTTGTCTGCAACCACCTCGAACTGGTATTCACTGGAAGAAGGAATGCATGACCCCATTATTTTCCCATTCACTCTGTATTGAATTCTGAGTTTCGGAGCGCACGTAAAATAGACTCTTCTATGTCTTATCGAGTCAAACAGATGTTCTTTTGTCAAAGCAGGGGAAACGATTCCCGTCCTTAGCGAACTGTACGTCCCCCAGTCTTCCCTATGGTTGTCCTGACTTCCACAAGGTGCAACATGGTAACCCTCTTCGAGGGCCTTTACGTAATAATTGAGACCGAAGTTTTCCGGATCCTCTTCCGGATTCATCTCGATTGTGTAGATGACCTTGTCAAGTTCAGGATCATAAGGACTGAATAGATCCAAATGGCGGAAGCCACAGGACCAGGGATGATTCCACTGGTTTATGGCATGTGGATATCGCTTTATCGTTTCATAGTAGGTTTTTGTATCGTTGTACTTTACCTGACAAACATTCAGATACAATGTTTCTTCATCATATATGTTCATATGACCGAAACCATTATACCAAGTTGTTTCAGTTCCGAACAAAGCGACGAATTTTCCAGGTTCTGTTGCCTTTTCAGTGTATTCTTTCAGGTCCTGGAGTTTCCTGCTATGCAAACTGTCATAAGGGTTATCCAAGAGATTGGAATGTTCCGTAAATGCGATGAAATCCAAATGAGAAACTTCCCTTGCATACCTACATGCGAACAAAGGGGTATTCATTCCATCTGATAGGCATGTATGGCTATGAAGAAGTCCAATGTATGTATTGAACTCTTCAGGCTGTTCCATTTCAACATATGGTGTTGGTGTCGGCAATGATGCGGCTTTCACAAAACTGAGCCATGCGACATAGAAGGATTGACCCTCATCGATATCCTTCAGGATCATGTAAACATCATGTATCCCTTCAGTCTTCTTTATATCGCAAGCCAAAGGCCCGAATATCATCCACTGTCTGAATGCCTCAAAACCACCGATGACAGGACCATCCATTGAGTCGATTCTGAATTCAACGTGCGAAAGATACTTTTGGGGGAGTCTTTTGTCTTGTACAGGGAATCCAAAATACCCCTGCATCTCATTCGCCCCATCACCAAAGTCAATGGATTCAAACTTGAGATATGCAGGAGCTGTTGATGTTGACATAACCTTGATAGGCATATTGGTTAGATCATCAACAGTTTCCAGAAACTCGAATCCTGCATTCTCGATGTTGTCAAAAGCGAAGAACCTTTCTCCTGCGGCATTGCTTTGAACAAATCCAAGACTTTCCGATCCAAAACACTCAAATCTTCCAAGGCTTACAACCTGTCCGAGAGAGTTGTAGCGGAATGTCACCTTTATGAACCTTGCGATACAATCGACATTCCATCTATCACCATCCTTCGCACAAACGGAAGCTTTCTCTTTTTCTGTGATCAATGTCCAGTTGATGGAATCAGTACTCGCCTCGATGAAGTATCTGTATTCACCTCCATCCGCAGTATCGATTACAAGCTGTTCCACTTTGCATACAGTATCCAATTCATACATCCACCATGAATAGTACCCAGAGGCCTCCCATTTGGTACGAGAATCACCATCTATTGCGTACTCCGGCTTTGAATTCTCATCTGATGCGAAAGCAAATGCTTTTCCATTCAACTGAATCATTGGTAATTACATCCTCTTATGTATTTGGTGCTTGCACATGTAACGCTGCCCATTCAGATAGCTTGTGCAGTACTCAACGCAAACACCTCTGGCCTTCGTAGTTCTAGTAACAAGAGTTACGGCGGCGTTCTTTTCAATACCTAATGCCTGGGCAATCAAATTGGGACAGTTGACAGATTCGATCAAATCCTCAGCAACCTCTGGATAAATGTTGGAGCACTTTTGAATTGTCGGGTACAAACCGTTCTTGTCGACATCATCTGCACAGGCATTCATAAGATACTTTGCAGGTACGACTGATTTCTCCCATGCGTAGTTCTTTCCATTGACTACACGAATTCGAATTACTTCAACAACATACTCATTTGCTGAAAGACCGAATATCATCTGATAATTGGGGGAGCAGACCTCTGTTGAATACTTAAGCAGGATGAATCTATCCTCAAAGCCCTTTGCTTTAAGTTCCCTGCCAAGGCTGTAGTCACTAGTCATCGTGTATTCGATCTTTTCCTCAGCCACAAAGGTTCCTTTACCCTGCTTTCGAACAAGATAGCCACTCTGAGTCAAAGATCCCAAAACTTCCCTAACCGTGATACGGCTAACACCATATTCATCACATAGGTCCCTCTCGCTAGGAATGAGCTGGCCAACAGCCCATTCGCCGCTCTGAATCTTTTCCAGAAGTTGTGTTCTCAACTGGAACTGCAAACTGACTGGCAATGAACTGTCTAGCATACTCCCTCCTTCCAACTGGTTATAACATTATAAACTTTAATGCTCATATCGCCTCCTGTCAATACAAATGTTATGTCATTATATCAAATTTAACGAATTGCCCAAAAACAATTCGAATTCCAATAATTATTAGAATTATCAATGATTACATTTTGCTGAGCAACCAATTACTGGGAATCTCTTTCCTTCCAGCTTATTTGACATGAGATTCTACCCAGACTAGAAATGATTCAAATTCGATTCTCCCGGCAGCAACATCCCTGATTACAGCTATCAAATCATCATCGTCATAATCAATTTTAGTCTGAATTCAACCTATATCTATCATATATTGCGCTTGCTTCCAGTCCCGAACGGTTTACCTTGACGACATCAATCAAGACAAAACACTGAAGCAGGTTTAAGAAAATGAGATCACAGAAAGTAGGACAGTCCATGGAATTCAATGATGTATGGATTTCCGAGACACTGTTTACGATTTTCATCTTCTGAATTCGTCAACAGTGTTGACGATTTTCTACTGTAAACCCTGTAGAAATAGAAGATTCTTAGCAATGTATATCAAGTAAGTCAACCCCCAGCACATTCAACACCTATCTGCCGCCTCATTCGAATCTCGCTTCGATGCATAGGCTCACCGATTGGTCAGTGAGCCTTTAATAGTGCAATTGTATCTATCTCAAGCAAGTATCTTAATGCGTTTTTCGTTCAACTCGTCGCAATTCAGGCCATCATTAGACAACCTTGTTCTCAAGCTTTCCGATGCCCTCTATCTCGCATCTGAAGACATCGCCGGGTTTCAGGAAGGCATCCATGTCGTTCTTTCCGACAGCAACGCCTGCAGGGGTTCCGGTGGCTATCACATCGCCTTTGTGCAGGGTCATGCCCTGGTTCAGGTCCCTGATTATGTCGAAGATGGGTCGTCTCAGGAGAGACGTCCTGGAATCCTGAACAAGCTCATTGTTCTTGTAGCCTCTGATGCAGAGGTCAAACGGGTCGTCGAACTCGTCCAGCGTGACAATTGCAGGCCCCATTCCGCAATAGGTGTCGATGCTCTTTCCCAGGGACCACTGCTTGTACTTGTTCTGGAAGCCTCTTGATGTGTAGTCGTTGATTATGGTGAACCCGAATATGACCGAATCGTCGACCTTGGATCCTGGGGGCAGCTCCTTTCCGAGGACCACCCCAAGCTCGGTCTCGTAGTCGCACTTGGGATCAAGGTCCAGCCTTGCCCTGAGCTCCTGCCCGTCACCTATGCAGTCATGGACCCTCTTTATGAAGTAGATGGATTCGTCGTTCTGCACGGAAGTCTTCATGGTTCTGCTGAACTCGTCTGCATGGCTCCAGTAGTTGAGTCCGACACAGAGCATGTTCATGTCTCTTGTGAATGGGCTGAGAAGCCTTATTCCCTTCAGGTCCAAAGGCCTTGAACCTGATATGATCTCATGCTCAGACAGAAGCTCATCCCTGAGGATATAGGTATCCAGATCAGGCTCATTTGCCTTGATTTGATATGCTTTTCCATCGACGAGGATGCCGTATCCCCTTTTGCCTTCATTGGTATATGAAATGTATCTCATTGTATGCCCCTCAAAAAAAAGCGGTTGTCCCATTATAGACAACCGCTTTGCCGTTTTTCAACAGACAAGATCCATCATGGCTGCTTTCCGATGTATGCAAGGATTCCGCCGTCGACATAGAGGATGTGTCCGTTGACGAAGTCACTGGCGTGAGAGGCAAGGAACAGAGCAGGTCCCTGCAGATCCTCTGCGGTGCCCCATCTTGCGGCAGGTGTCTTGGCGACGATGAACTGGTCGAACGGATGCCTTGATCCGTCAGGCTGTCTCTCTCTGAGAGGTGCTGTCTGAGGTGTGGCGATGTAGCCGGGTCCGATTCCGTTGCACTGGATGTTGTGCTCGCCGTACTCTGAGCAGATGTTGCGTGTCAGCATCTTCAGACCACCCTTTGCTGCTGCATAGGCGCTGACTGTCTCACGTCCGAGCTCGCTCATCATCGAGCAGATGTTGATGATCTTTCCATGACCCATCTCGATCATTCCCGGAATGACGGCCTTTGAGCAGATGAACGGTCCGTTGAGGTCAATGTCGATGACCTTCCTGAAATCCTCAGCTGACATCTCGATCATCGGGATTCGCTTGATGATTCCGGCGTTGTTGACAAGGATGTCGATCTTTCTGCCGAAGTCCTTCTCGATCGCGGCGACTGTGGCCTTGACCTCATCCTCCTTCGTGACGTCGCTGAGGTAGCCTCTCACATCCGTGATGCCTGCATCCTTGTAGGCCTTGAGGCCCTGCTCAAGCTGTTCAGGATTGTTGGTGTTTATTGCAATGCTGCAGCCGGCCTTTGCATAGGCGGTGGCGATTGCAAATCCGATTCCGTAGACTGCTCCTGTGATCCAGGCAAGTCTTCCCTTCAGGGAGAACTGTTCTTCAATGTAGTTATTCATAGCCTTATCTTACTCCTGTTTCCTTTATGAATCCAAGTATTGTCGATATCTCATCACAACCCTTGCAAACCTTCTGCACGATTTCGTCTATCCTGTCCCTGTCCAGTCTGAAGGTCGGGGTTGACAGACTCATGGATGCAACGGTGTCGCCATAGGTGTCCCTGATCGGTGCCGCGACGCAGAAGATGCCCTCCTCATGCTCCTCATCATCGAAGGCATAGCCGTTCTCCCTGACCTTGCGGATCTCGGCCTGAAGGTCCTTGACGGTGCAGATTGTCTTCGATGTGTAGCGTTTCAGCCCCTCCGATTCGGCATATTCCGCCAGCTCCTCATCGGTGCGTGCCGAAAGCAGCACCTTCCCGATGGCAGAGCAGTGCAGAGGAATGCTCTTGCCGACCCTGGAGTTCATCCTGATGGTGTAGAGACTCTCCCTCTTCAGGATGTAGACAGCACGGTTGCTCTCCAGTATCCCTATATGAACGGTCTCACCGGTGTCGTCCCTCAGGCGTCCGGCCACTGGGTTCGCCACATCTATCAGCTCAACGTTACCCAGTGCCCTTGAACCGACGGTGAACATCCTCAGCGTCAGGCTGTATCTGTCAGAGCTGTCTCTGGAGACGTATCCATGCTCCACCAGAGTGGACAGCAACCTCAGGGCGGTCGCCTTGGGAAGGCCTGTCTCCCTGGACAGGGCCTCCAGATTCGAGGCCCTGACCCTTGAGAGGGTCTCCAGAAGGCACAGCGCCCTGCCTACTGCTCCGAGCTCCATACTCAGCGCTTCATCGCGGCCACAGCCTCTTTGCACTTGGCTGTGATCTCGTCCCACTTCTCGGCGTCTATCGCATCGGACTTGGCCATCCATGAACCTCCGACTGCGACAACGAACTTGCAGGCCTGGTACTGTGCGATGTTCGCCATGCTGATTCCACCAGTGGTCATGAACCTGACCTGCGGGAACGGACCGCAGAGGTTCTTGATCATGTTGACTCCGCCTGCAGCCTCGGCAGGGAAGAACTTCAGGGTCGTGAGACCGAGCTTAACTGCCCTCTGGACCTCGGTGGCTGTGCATGTGCCCGGGAAGACCGCGATGTCCCTCTCCTGGCACCATCTGACAATCTCCTCGTCAAGACCAGGTGAGACGATGAACCTTGCACCTGCTGCGACAGCCTTCTCCGCCTGCTCTATGGAGATGACCGTTCCGGCACCGAGATACATCTCAGGAACCTCCGCATTGATGGCCTTTATGGCATCCTCGGCAGCTGCGGTCCTGAATGTGACCTCTATGCATGGAACCCCTCCGGCCAGAAGGGCCTTTGCCAGCGGAACAGCCTTCTTCGCGTCATTCAGTGCGATCACGGGAACAACGCCCACGCTTCTGATGACCTCGCTCAATTTCTCGTTGTACTCTGACATTGCTGACTCCTTATCTTCTGTCATCTCTGGACCCTGCCGGATCCGTCGCCGTTGCAGAGAGCCTCGACTGCGCTCTGTCTGGGGAGG
>JAFVFA010000258.1 GCA_017475725.1 Spirochaetales bacterium | reverse complement strand
TCTGCCTTCCCAACATCCTGGCTGACAACAGGGGGATAACGGGATTCCTGGACCTTGGGTTCTGCTCAGTCTCGGACAGGCAGGCGGACATTGACAGCTGCCTTGAAAGCCTTGACGCGAACCTTGTCGGGAAGTTCTCGGACGGAAAGGAGACTGTCGGTGTTGACAGGGACGTGTTCCTTTCCCTTCTGTAACTTTACATAGAAGCATGTTGCCTTAAATCGAAAGTCTCTGTAGAATCTGTTCATCGAGGTTTCTGCATGGAGAAAAGCAAGTCAATAATAACAGTGGTCGGGAAGGACCAGGTCGGAATCATCGCCAGAGTCACGACATACCTTTACGAGAACAACGTGAACATAGAGGATATCTCGCAGTCCATAGTCGGAGGCTACTTCAACATGATGATGATTGTTGACACATCCGATGCCAGCAAGGAGTTCCTTGCGATATCACAGGAACTCGAGGAGCTGGGGAAGAGGATCGGTGTCCTCATAAAGCTCCAGAGAGAAGACATATTCAAGAGCATGCAGCGCATATGATAAACATCAACGAAGTCATTGAGACCAACAACATGATAGAGAAGGAGAACCTTGATGTGAGGACCATCACATTGGGGATCTCACTTCTGGATTGCATAAGCGATGACGTGGACTCGCTCTGCAGGAACATCTACAGAAGAATAACCACCACGGCCAAGGACCTTGTGAAGACCGGTCATGAGATAGAGCGCGAGTACGCCATACCGATCGTCAACAAGAGAATCTCCGTGACTCCCATCGCCCTGGTCGGAGCCTCCGCCTGCAAGACCACTGATGACTACGTCCTTGTTGCCAAGACCCTTGATGAGGC
The DNA here is from genome assembly GCA_017475725.1 of Spirochaetales bacterium. Classification (GTDB taxonomy): domain Bacteria; phylum Spirochaetota; class Spirochaetia; order Sphaerochaetales; family Sphaerochaetaceae; genus UBA9732. Next base: position 1,202 of record JAFVFA010000258.1, on the reverse strand, counting down.
TGCCCATAAGGTGGGCGTCAACTTCCTTGGGGGCTTCTCGGCGCTTCCTGCCAAGGGGATGACGAAGTCAGAGGAGCTTCTGATCAGGTCAATACCAGAAGCACTGTCTGTGACCGAGAGCGTCTGTGCCTCAGTCAATCTGGGTTCCACCAAGACCGGCATAAACATGGATGCCGTGAAGCTGATGGGCCAGATAATCAAGGAGACCGCCAAGAGGACTGCGGACAGGGACTCCCTGGGTTGCGCAAAGCTTGTGGTCCTCTGCAATGCACCGGATGACAACCCATTCATGGCAGGGGCCTTCCACGGTGTCACGGAGACGGATGATGTGATCAACGTCGGCGTCTCCGGCCCCGGTGTGATCAACCATGCGATACAGAGCGTGAAGGGGAGACCCTTCGGAGAGCTCTGCGACATGATAAAGAAGACCGCATTCAAGGTCACCCGTCTTGGACAGCTTGTGGCTCAGGAGGCCTCAAGAAGACTTGGAATACCATACGGGATAGTCGACCTCTCCCTTGCGCCAACACCGGCTGTAGGGGATTCGATGGCGGAGAGACTGGAGTCCATGGGTCTGGACAGGGTGGGTGCACCTGGCACCACCGCCGCCCTGGCACTGCTGAACGATGCAGTCAAGAAGGGTGGAATCATGGCGTCAAGCTATGTCGGCGGCCTCTCCGGTGCGTTCATACCGGTCTCTGAGGACCATGGCATGATCAGCTCCGCACAGTGCGGTTGCCTGACCATCGAGAAGCTCGAGGCCATGACATGCGTCTGCTCCGTGGGACTGGACATGATAGCCGTTCCGGGAAGGACCCCAGCCTCGACCATATCCGGGATCATCGCCGATGAGATGGCAATAGGCATGATAAACCAGAAGACGACTGCTGTTAGGATCATACCTGTGGAGGGCAAGGACGTCGGTCAGGTGGCAGAGTTCGGAGGCCTGCTGGGAAGCGGTCCCATCATGAAGGTCAACGAGTATTCATGTGAGGATTTCATCTCCAGAGGCGGAAGGATCCCCGCCCCGGTCCACAGCTTCAAGAACTGATCAGCTCTCCCTGAGCTCCGGGACATCCTCGTTGAAGACAAGGGCCCTTATGGCCTTGGCGACTCCGTCGCCGTTGTTGGTGTCCGTGATGTACCTCGCCGCCTGCTTTGCCTCTTCTACGGAGTTGTCCATGGCTACTGAGAAGCCTGCC
>JAFVFA010000257.1 GCA_017475725.1 Spirochaetales bacterium | reverse complement strand
CATCAACGGCGGTGCAAGAGGACTTCAGCACTTCACGGAATGGGTCGGCTGCGACTGCTCCAACACAATCAACTGGATCGGAACCGCAGACAAGCTCATCGAGCTTGACGGACCGGTTGTACCGCGCTTCAACACCCCAGTTCCATCACTTGTCCTGGATGAGCTTCTCACAAAGCTCGAGCCGTTCAGCAAGGCATACTTCCTCAACGGTCTCACAATGGACGAGTACGAGGAGTTCGGACCTGTCGAGCTGTTCAGATCAAGCTTCTGCAAGTCTTGGTCAAGCGCTCTCCAGCTCATAAAGGAGCTCAGAGGCTGATGTCAGTAACAAGATCGCTTGTCCTTAATGCTCTGGTGCCGGATACGGTGCATGACATGGATGTCTTCGTGGAATGCCTCAAGAGGCTTCAGGGGACAAAGGTCAAGACAATCGAGTACTACACTCCGTTCGAGAATGTGAAGGAGAGGGGAAGGATCCTGAGGGAGATGGGTTTCGAGAGGAACGTCTACCTCATCGCAGGAAGGCAGAAGGCTGAGGGTCTCAGCCTCTGCTCCGTCGATGAGAGTGAGCGTCTGAAAGCCATGGACCTGACGAAGCGGGCGCTTGATGCCGCCCTTGAAGCCGGATTCTCCGCCTTTCTCATAACAAGCGGAAGGAATGTTCCCGAAGGGGACAGGAAGAGGGCCATGGATGCCTTGCGCAAGAGCCTGGACGGGCTTTTCCGAATTGCCGGTGATGGCTACGACATCGACCTGGAGCCTGGAGACACCTGCATAGATGCCTGCCAGCTCATAGGACCGATAGCCGAGGCCGCCGCCTTCGCCCAGGAGGTCAGAAGAGACCATGAAGGTTTCACTCTGACACTGGACACAAGCCACATCGCCCAGCTGGGTGAGAGTTTCGACAAGGCGTTCGAGGTCGGCAAGGGGGTATCGAACCATGTTCACCTTGCATCCTGCATCCTGAAGGAGGGGCACCCGCTGTTTGGGGACAAACATCCGCTGTTCGGAAATCCTGATGGCGTATATTCATCTGATGATATGAAGAAAATCATGGATGATGTCATTCTGGACTACGAAAAGAGGGGCATGGATCTCACCATAGGGGTTGAGGTCATCGACAGGACCGGAAAGCGGTTCGGCAGCCTTGATGAGGTTCTGGCCGAATCACACTGGTTCTTCTGACATGCTTGTTTGTAAACTGAATTTGTAAAGCCCGGACAAAGGGCATTACATAAAAAAGAAAAGGAGAAAAAACAGATGAAGAAAACACTGGTTTTCATGCTTATGGTTCTCGTTGCAGTCACAGCTGTCTTCGCACAGGGCGGAGCAGAGGCTGCCTATCCGACACAGGGAATTGAGTTCGTCATTCCGGCATCGGCAGGTGGCGGTTCCGACATCATGGCAAGACTTCTCATTGATATCATCCAGAAGAACAACCTTTGCCCGCAGACAATCACAGCCACAAACAAGGGTGGTGGTTCCGGAGCAACAGGTCAGGCATATGTCAATGCAAAGTCAAACCCTGACTACACGATCTTCACAATCAACGATGCACACACCCTCGGCGGAAACGCTGCTGGAACAATCCCAGAGGGCAACTTCACAACACTGGCAATGCTCGGTGTCGACGAGGTTCTCTTCGTGACAAAGGCTGACTCCCCATACCAGACAATGGATGATGCAGTTGCAGCAATCAAGGCAAATCCAGGCTCTCTCTCAGTCGGTTGCGCCGACCAGCTGGACAGAATCTGCGTTGCTGACATCAACGAGGCCTACGGCACAAAGTTCACAGACATCCTGTTCAACGGTGCTGGAGACATTGCAACAGCCATCCTCGGCGGACACATCCAGTTCGGTATGTTCAATCCTAACGAGGCTGCAGCTCTTGTCGCTTCCGGCGACCTCAAGGCAATCGCACTCTTCTCAGAGCAGAGGACAAGCGCCCACCCGTTCGAGGATGTTCCTACCTTCACAGAGATGGGTCATCCGGAGCTGGTCTACAAGATGACAAGAGGAGTCCTTGCAAACGCAAAGATGAGCAGAGAGGCTCAGCTCTTCTGGTCAGACGTCTTCGAGAAGGTCTGCGCAACAGACGAGTGGCAGGTCGGCTACTGCCAGAAGTACGGTGTCACACCGATGTATCTGAACTGCGACGACTACGAGGCATTCTACGTTGAGAACGAGAAGAGCCTGATCGAGAAGCTCGCAAAGCTTTCCAACTAGTAAACAGGAAACCATTCAGGGGACTGGACAACACCAGTCCCCTTGATGTTCGTTATCGGCAGAAAAACAAGGATTTAACATGATTGTTGAAATTATCATTGCCGCTGTGCTGTCCGTGGTCTCTCTGATCTGGATGTATGTCGGCATTTTCAAGCTCGGCTTGATCATTCCGGGAGTCAAGGCCTCAGCGGGTCTCATTCCGACCATCTTCGCCTGTCTCACCCTTGTGTTCTCGATCGTGATGCTCGTCAACGCCATCAGGGCCTTGCGTGCTCAGGACGAGAAGGAGAAGCTGTCCAAGGAAGCTGTCGTCGAGAAGATGAAGACCTTCCTTCCCGCAGTTTTCGTCCTTGTGGGGATCTTCGTCTTCAAGTACTTCGGAGTTCTCATCACAACCTTCCTTCTCACATTCGTATGGCTGATTGTCCTCAGCAAGAAGAAGTGGACGTTCGCACTCATCGTAGCGGTATGTGTGACTCTGTTCATCTATCTCGTTTTCGAACTCTGGTTGAAGATTCCGTTCCCAGGGGAAATCATAAGACTCTAAGGAGGTGACAGATGGGTAATTTTGGATTGTTGTTCCAAGGTCTGGCTTCAGCTGCCACTCCAATGAACCTTTTGTCTTGCATACTTGGTGGAGTGCTGGGCATCTTCGTCGGCGCCATGCCGGGCATAGGATCCGTCTCCGGATGCTCGTTGCTCCTTCCCATCACATATAAGATGAATCCATCCGCTGCAATCATCATGCTTGCGGGTATCTACTATGGAAACATGTACGGTGGAGCCTACAGCGCCATCCTTCTGAACATCCCGGGAGACTCACCGGCTGTCTGTACAGCCCTTGAAGGCTATCCCCTCTCAAGGAACGGAAAGGCAGGAAAGGCGCTCTTCACCGCAAACATGGCCTCCTTCATAGGTGGAACCATAGGAATCATCTTCCTGACCCTCGGTGGACCTCTGCTTGCAAAGGTCGCCCTGAAGTTCGGTCCTGCTGAGACCGCCGCTCTGGTTCTGTTCGCACTGACATCCATCGGTTGGATGCTTGGTGACAGCCCTGCAAAGGGTCTGATCGCAACAGGTCTCGGTGTAATCCTCAGCACAATCGGTGTAGACCAGTCCAGCGGAGCATTCCGCTACACCTTCGGCAACGTCAACTTCCTTGCCGGAATCCAGTTCGTGCCTCTCGTAATCGGTATGTTCGGATTCTCGCAGGTTCTGATCATGATGGGCGATGAGGGCACCATGGAGGCCGCCAACCAGTACAAGGGAAGACTCAGGTACAAGGATTGCTTCCTTCCCGGAAAGCAGGTTCTCCGTCTGGTCCCGCAGTGCGTCAGAGACGCAGTCCTCGGTGAGTTCATCGGCTTCCTGCCTGGTGCAGGTGGAACAAGCGCCTCTCTGATCTCCTACATGGTCGAGAGAAAGATCAACAGGAACAAGGCCAACATGGGAACGGACCAGGGAACATATGAGGGTGTCGCCGCATCCGAGGCTGCAAACAACGCAGCTGCAGTCGGAGCCTTCGTCCCTCTGCTCTCATTCGGTATCCCGGGATCCTCAACCACAGCAGTCCTCCTTGGAGGTCTGATGGCCTGGGGTCTCACTCCCGGACCTCTTCTCTTCCAGGATCAGCCGCAGTTCGTCTGGTCGCTGATCGGATCCATGTACATCGGAAACGTGCTCTGCCTGATCTTCGGAATCCTCTGCATTCCGTTCATCATCAGCCTTCTGAAGATACCCAACAAGATCATGGCTCCAATAGTCGCGGTCGTCTGTATCGTCGGTGCCTATGCAACCAACAACAGCATGTTCGACGTCTGGGTCATGTTGGTTTCAGGTGTCATCGGCTACATCTTCAACAAGCACAAGATCCCTGCAGCTCCGTTGGTGCTGGCATTCGTCCTTGCCCCGATCTTCGAGCTCAAGACAAGGCAGGCCCTGGAGATCTCAAGATGCAATCCTGTGGTCTTCCTCACACACCCGATCGCATGCGTCTTCGTGGTGCTGACGCTTGTCATGCTCCTCTTCCCGGTAGTCTCAAAGCTGGTGAAGAAGGGCAAGAAGAAGGAGAGCTGAATGATCTATTCCCACATCGCAAGGAAATATGCAGGCCAGCAGGCCAGAATCGGTGTCATTGGCGCAACCCGCGGCTACGGCTACACGATCATCGCCCAGCTCCATTCCACACCGCTGTGTGCCCTGAGGTTCATATCCTCAAGGCACCCGGAGGAGTGCAAGGCAGTTCTGCTTGAGCTTGGATACGACGAGAGCAAGATCAGAATCTGCAGCAGCATAGAGGACGTCAAAGCCTCCGCCGCAGACGAGCATCTGATCATCAGCGACTATTCCTACATGGTGGCTGCCGGAGTCGACACCGTCATCGAATGCACAGGAAACACAGCAGTAGGTGCCGATGCCACAAGGCTCGCCCTGACCAACAAGATCAACGTCTGCATGGTCTCCAAGGAGACCGACAGCATCTGCGGACCGTACTTCAACCATCTGGCTGAGGAGAACGGCGTGTCATACATGCTGGCGGAGGGGGACCAGCCGAGAAACCTCTGTGACCTGTACTTCTGGGCAAAGGTCAACGGCATGGAGATCATCTGTGCAGGAAAGGCCAGCGAGTACGACATAATCTACGATCCGAAGACAGGAGACGTGAGATACTTCGACAACCCAGTCATGAACCGTCCGGAACTTTCGGAGACCCTGGAGTTCAAGGGCGTCGAGACTCTGGAGAAGAGAAGGGAGATCCTCTCCGATCTTCTCTATCCGATCTCAGCGGATCTGTGCGAGATGAACCTTGTGTCGAACGCCACAGGCTTCACCCCAGCCGCTCCGTCCATGAACTACCCGGTTGCAAGGATATCCGAGCTTGCTGACATCTTCATCCCGAAGAAGGATGGGGGAATCCTGGACGGCGAGAAGGTCGTGGATGTCTTCTATGACTTCAGGACCCCTGACGAGGCCAGCTTCGCAGGCGGCGAGTTCGTCATAGTCAAGTGCACAAACGACAAGGTCTGGAGTCTGATAGCGGAGAAGGGCCATGTCGTATCAAGGAACGGCAAGTATGCATGTCTGTACTATCCGTATCACATCCTGGGAGTCGAGACGGCCTCAAGCCTGGTTCTCCAGCACTTTTTGGGAATAGGCGGAAACCCGGACTGCAGACAGGTATCCATCATGGTCGGAATCGCGGACAGGGATTTCAGGAAGGGCGAGCGCTTCAAGGTCGAGGGCCATCATCACGAGATCGCCGGTGTGACCCCTCAGCTGCTTGAGAGAGCCCAGCTGCCATCGACGGCACTTCCGTTCTATGTGCTGAACAATTCAGTGGCTTCATCGGACATCAGGAAGGGGGAGGTCCTCTCCTCTGACAAGATTGAACTGAGTGAGGAGACTAAGGTTCCTTTCGGATACTTCCTTGAGGGCCTGAAGCTCAAATGAGATAGGAGAAATACCATGGAGAAATTCACAACCAGAGCCGCAAGGCTCAACAAGCCATACGACATCGAGCTCATCGAGAGAGAGCTTGTATGTGGAGAGCATGACATCATCGTCAAGAACCACCTCTGTGGTGTCTGCGGATCGGACAAGAGCTTCTACAGAGGCTTCATGCCGCCACAGACCGCCGAGTTCAGACAGCCACCGGAGTTCCCATTCCTTCTCGGACATGAGAGCGGCGGAACTGTAGTGGCAGTCGGTGACCGTGTCTCCGAGTACAAGGTCGGAGATGAGGTCATCTCTTTCGGATGGAACAACAACTACGCAGACTACTTCAAGGCGGAGAGCTTCCAGCTCCAGCCGGCACCGAAGGGACTTGACCCGGATCTTGCCGCCCTTGGAGAGCCGATTGCATGTGCAATGTTCAGCGGAATGAACTGCGGTGCACAGCTTGGTGACACAGTTGTCGTCATGGGTGCCGGATTCGCAGGACAGATCATCGCCCAGTGCGCAAAGGCAAAGGGAGCCTACCAGGTCATCGTCGTCGATGTCCTCGAGGGAAAGCTCAACCTGGCCAAGCAGCTTGGTGCCGATGTCGTCATCAACAGCAAGGAAGAGGATCCTGTGGCCAAGGTCAAGGCCCTCACCGGTGGAGTCGGAGCGGATGTAGTCTGCGAGGTCGCCGGTACGGCAGATTCCTTCAATGCAGCATCCGCAATGATCAAGCACAACGGAAAGTTCGTCTTCTACAGCTGGGTCACGACACCCATCACACTGAACATCAGCAGATGGCACGATGATGGTCTCGAGTTCATCAACACCTGTCTGGTCCACCACACATGGCAGCAGCGCTATGTCTGGTTCCCTGAGGTCATGAGACCGATCCAGCAGGGTCTTGTCCAGATCAAGCCGCTCATCAACGCAGAGTTCAAGCTTGCCGATCTCAAGGAAGGATTTGACTTCGTCGACAAGGATGACGCTGCAATCAAGGTCGTCTTCAGACCGTGACGGGCAGAAGGGCATGAGAAAGGGGAGGCTTCGGTATGAAGGCCTCCCCTGTTCATTTGTGTATGGTGCGCTTCAGTTCGTTTGTGTGATGACGCTCATGAAGAAGTAGTGCTCCGTATTGGATATGTGCTTGTCCAGGAAGGCTACAGCCTCTTCCTTCTTGTTCTGGAGTATCAGCTCTATCAGCTTGAAATGCTCCTGGACGCCGTTTCTGGTCCTCTCCTCGGAGTAGAAGGGAAGGGTTCTGATTCTCTGGAACTGGTCGGCAAGGCTGTCCGCCACCTTCTTCATGATGGAGTTCCTGCAGCATGATGAGATGTAGCTGTGGAATTCGTAGTCTATCTTGTGAAGCTCCGGGAAGTTGTTCTGCTCCAGCTGCAGGGCAGACTCTGACATGAATGCCTTGAGCCTGTCCCTGTCCAGACTGTCGAATCCGCTCTTGAGCACCAGAGGCTCGATGATGTGTCTCATCTCGAAGATCTCACGGGCCTTGACCAATGAGATCTCGGTCACAAAGATGCCCTTGTTCTGTATGCTGTTGACCAGATCCTCCTGGATCAGCTGGTTGATGGCCTCCCTGATGGGGGTCCTGCTCATGTTCATGGATTCGCAGAGAGCCTTCTCTTCAAGGTAGCTTCCCTGGGGGATCTCGTTGGAGAGGATTCTGGACTTCAGACTGTTGTAGGCCACTGCCTTTAGATTCTTTGAAGATGCCATACACAAATTATACACCAAGTATACAAGGAAATCCAGCATAATCTTTAAACAGTTCAAATGGGAGATGTTACAATGGGATTTCCAGCAAGGAGGATTGGGATGAAACTTATTCTTGGAACAATGACATTCGGGGAAAGCGTCTTCTCTCCGGAGGTGGGGATGTTCATCGACTGTTTCCTGGGTTCCGGGAACACCGAGATAGACACGGCGTACGTCTACAATGAAGGTCGCTGCGAGACCTTGCTGGGAGAGGTCCTTCCGCAGGAGAGGCGTCCGTACACCATAGCGACCAAGGTCAACCCCAACGTCACCGGCAGGCTTGACGGCGAGGCTGCGTACATGCAGGTGAAGGAGAGCCTCAGGAGGATGAACAGGGACAGCGTGGACATTGTGTACCTCCATTTCCCGGATTCCCAGACGCCCGTGGAATCGGTGCTTGAGGCCATGGACAACCTTCACCGCGAAGGCCGGTTCACGGAACTTGGACTCTCCAACTTCCCGGCGTGGATGGTTGCCGACGTATGGCACAGATGCGCTGCCCACGGTTGGGTGGAACCTACCGTGTACGAGGGCATCTACAATCCTCTTACAAGGAAGGCTGAAACGGAGCTTGATGCCTGCATTTCAGCATATGGGCTCAGATTCTATGCATATAACCCTCTGGCGGGCGGTCTTTTGACTGGAAGATACGGAAAATTCGAGGATGCGCCGGAGGATGGGAGGTTCACGCACAGGGCAAACTACAGAAGCAGGTTCTGGAAACGGAGCTACTTTGACGCGATTGCCCTGCTGAAGGAGGCGTGCGCCAAGGAGGGTGTCCCGGTGGCGGAGGCTACATACCGCTGGCTTGCCTACCACTCCATGCTCAAGGAGGAGAGGGGCGACGGCATCATCATAGGGGCCTCCAAGCTCAGCCATCTTGTCGACAACATGGAGAGCCAGAAGGGCGGCCCGCTCCCGAATGCCCTGCTTGAGGCCTTTGAAGCCGCCTGGAGCATCTGCAAGGCGGACAGTCCGGATTATTTCAGGCTGTTCAGATGACTTGTTTGACAATGTATTGATATGCGTGTATTTTATTAGAAGCGTCTAGAAAAGCGAATAAACTAAAAGTGAGGACATAATATGTATTCATTGATTCTTGCCCTTGGTGCACCGGCTACAACCACTGACAGCGCAGCATCCAGCGGTTCGATGTGGACCACACTGATCACCTTCGGTATCATCATCCTGATCTTCTACTTCCTGATCATCAGACCGCAGAGGAAGCGTGACAAGGAAGCCAAGGCAATGCTTGCAGCCATCAAGAAGGGTGACAAGATCGTCACCATCGGTGGTATCAGAGGCACAGTCGCCGTCGTCAAGGACAGCACAGTCATCGTCAAGGTCGACGACAACACAAGAATCGAGTTCAGCAAGAACGCCATCTCATCCGTTCTGAACAGGAAGGAGGAGACCACCGTCGAGAAGCCTTCCAAGAAGAAGGAAGAGAAGGTCGAGACCGTTGAGAAGCCGGCTGTGGAGGCTCCGAAGGCAGAGGCTGAGGAAGAGAAGACAGAAGAGAAATGAGAAAGCTTGAACGTATACTGATTGCATTGGTCGTCTTTGCAGTCTGTGTATGGTTCCTTTTCCCTACAATCAAATGGTACGGTTTCGTATCGGCGGAGGACAAGGCCCTTACAACGGGCAGCAGCCTCCAGGTCAAAGAATACTCCCAGGGACGGGCTTCGGAGGTTCTCCAGTACATGGAGGAGAATCCGGATTCGGGGATTCCTGAGGAGTATTCTTTTGTAATCGAGCTTGCCAAGGCACAGCTCAGATCAGAGGGGAAGGGCGGCACAGACGTGAAGGTCTGCTCCGATGTCCTGAATGCCTTCTCGACATCCAGGGACGATGGGGCCATTCTTCTGCAGGCTGTGGAGCAGCACTGCAGGGAGCACATACAGAGTCTCAAGGAGCTGTCCTCAAAGGCCCTGCAGCTGGGTCTGGATCTGAAGGGCGGAATGAGCATACTGCTCGATGTCGAGGTCTCCTCTTTGGCCGAGCGTCTTGGCTACGAGCCATCAGAGTCGGAGATATCTGCTGCCATAGACGAGGACATCGAGATCCTGAAGAACAGGATAGACCAGTTCGGCATGGCAGAGCCCGAGATCAGAAGGCAGGGGGACTCCCAGATCCTGATAGAGCTTGCCGGAACCCCGGACCCTGAGAGGGTCGACGCCTTCCTGAAGGGCAAGGGCTCTCTGGCTTTCCATCTGGCTGACACCCTCACAACGCAGCGCGCACTTGCCTACCTGCAGGCCAACCCTGCGGAATACGAGGCAGTCATGAAGGCCCTGGAGAGCGGCGAGGACTTCGTCCAGCCCTCTGTGATCCCATCTGACCGCATGCTTGCAGGCATGTTCTCCACAGACGAATACGGGCTTGAGCAGCTCTCCGGCGTAGTGGTCATCTACAGGAAGGCGGCCCTGGACGGCGGTTACCTTCTGTCTGCGGAGACAAGCAAGGACAGCACCAGCAACCAGCCTGTCGTGAACGTGAAGCTCAGCGACGAGGGCGGCTCTATCTTCTACGACTTCACCAAAGGCCATATCGGCCAGCCTCTGGCCATTGTGATGGACGGCCATGTCAAGAGTGTTGCGACCATCCGCGATGCCCTGTCCACAAACGTCCAGATCTCCGGCTTCACAACGGAGGAGGCAGAGAACCTTGCCATAATCCTGAAGACGGCATCGCTTCCGATCTCTGTCTCGGTCTCAAGCCAGCAGACGGTCGGCGCCTCTCTGGGAGAGGACTCCGTGCGCATTGGTGCAAAGGCGATAGTGTTCGGCTTCCTGCTGGTCGTGGTCTTCATGGTCGTGTTCTACAAGGGATGCGGACTCATTGCCGATCTTGCCCTTGTCATGAATCTGGTCATAATGGTGGCTACGCTCGGAGGTTTCGGCTCGACTCTGACCCTTACGGGGATAGCGGGACTGATACTCTCACTGGGAATGGCCGTGGATGCCAACGTCATAATCTTCGAGAGGATCAAGGACGAGCTCAGGGCGGGGGCCCTTCCGAAGACAGCTGTCAGGAACGGCTATTCAAAGGCCCTTTGGACCATCCTTGACTCCAACATCACAACAATAATCGCCGCCGTGGTGCTGATCAGCTTCGGATCCAGTGCCGTCAGGGGCTTTGCAACGACCCTTGCCATAGGAATAGTGAGCTCCGTCTACACCGCACTGTTTCTGAGCCATCTGATGATGGACCTCACCGTTGGAAGGAATATCTCGATCTCATGGAGGAAGAAATGAAGATATCATTCAAAGTGGTAGAACGCAAAACCCTCTATGTAGGTCTTGCATGCATCCTTTTGGTGGCAAGCATAGCGCTCGTCCTGTTCAAGGGCTTCAATCTCGGAATAGACTTCGAGAGCGGACTGTCCCTGTCTGTGAGAGTCGATGACGCCTCAATAGAGGATGTCAGGTCGGCGGTCTCTTCGATTGAGGGTGTCAGGGTGCAGAACGTCGGCGCATCCGACGACGGCAGATACCAGATCAGGGTAAAGGTTCCCGAAGGCAAGGACCAGAGGGATGTGGAGTCAATGGTGAACGGTCTTCTCGGAGACGCGTTTAGCTCCTACTCCATTCTGGAGAGCAGCTTCATAGGGGCCAAGTTCTCCTCCAGCCTTGTCACAGGCTCGATAAAGGCGGTTGCAATAGCCCTTGCGCTGATACTTGTGTATGTGTGGGTGCGCTTCAGGGTCGCCTATGCCATAGGCTCGATAATTGCGCTGATCCACGATGTGGTGCTCCTTCTGGGTTTCATAAGCCTGGTGGGATTTGAGATCTCCTCGACCACCATAGCCGCGATCCTGACCATAATCGGCTATTCCCTGAACAACACGATAGTCATCTTCGACCGCGTCAGGGAGAGCATCAAGGGGGACAGCTCCCAGGAGCTTTCCGCTGTGGTGGACTACGGCGTCAACAGCTCCCTGTCCAGAACCACATTCAGCAGCGTGACCACGCTTCTTGCGGTTCTGCCTCTGGCGATCCTCGCCTCCGGCGATGTCAGAAGCTTCGCCATCTCCATGATATTCGGTGTGGTCGTGGGAACATACTCTTCGAACTTCGTCGCAACGAACATCCTCTATCTGCTTGGAAGGATCCCTGCGCTGGACATCCTCAAGGCACAGGAGGAAGAGGACCTCTCCGATTCCGCCATGGCAGAGAGGATCCTGGACGATGACGCCAAGGTGATGAAGTTCAAGGCCGAGAAGCCTGCAAAGGCATCCGGACGGAAGAGGGAGCAGAGCGACGACAACGATCCCAAGATCCTGGTCTGAATCTGCGGAGGTTCCCCATGAAGGTCATCAGAAGCAAGGTCATAGGTTTCTGTTTCGGTGTCTCGAACACTGTTGCAAAGGCGGATGAGTGCATCGCCCTTGCAAGGGAGAGCGGACTTCCTTGCTACAGCATAGGGGAGCTGATCCACAACAAGGACATGGTCAGGCATTACAACGAGCTCGGCATGGTTTGCGTGAAGGGCAGCGAGGGCATCGAGCCCGGAGTTGCCCTGGTCAGGGCCCATGGGATCCCGGACAGGGACAGGCGCGGATATGAGAAGAGAGGCTTCCGCATAGTCGACTCCACCTGCCCGATTGTGGCAAAAGGGGCCCAGACCATAAGAAAAGCAGCCCAGAAGGGCATAAAGACCATGATTGTAGGGGTGAAAGGCCATGCTGAGACCATCGGCCTCCAAGGGGTTGAAGCCTCTGAAGGCAAGGTGGTCGATTCCATCATGGTCTATGGGCTTGAAGACGCCGAAAGGCTGGTGCAGGAGGGGTCTCCGGCAGCGGATGAGCCCATTGTGGTCGTGGTGCAGACCACGTTTCCCGTCAACGTCTTCGAGAGGATAAAGAAGGTCCTCAAGGGCCATTTCACAGCAATCAGGTTCTCCAATTCACCGTGCGGAGCCACGCAGATCCGGAAGAAGGCGGCACTTGAGCTTGCCAGACAGACGGATGCCGTGGTGGTTGTCGGCGGCAGGAACAGCGAGAACACAAAGGGGCTTGCAAGGACGGTTGAAGATACCGGCAAGCCTGTGTACTGCATAGAGAACGCATCGGACCTGGACAAGGGGCTCTGCAGTGAGCTGTCCACCTACCGCTGCGTTGGCATCTGCTCAGGATCCTCGACCCCGACCAACATAATAAGGGAGGTCGAGGAGGTCCTTGAAAGGCTTTGAGCCAAGGAGTGGAGAGATGACTGGAAAACAGCTTGAAGCATACGGAAGACTGCTCGAGATAGACCGCAAGATCACGCTCATAGGTCACATAGACGCAGTTCTGGAATATGATTTCGAGACCGTCATGAGTAAGAGGGGCGGAGAGGAGAGGGCCCAGCAGATGGCCTTCCTGTCCTCCATGATGCATGAGCTCTCGACAGGGAAGGAGGTCGGTGAATGCCTGTCCGCCCTTGAAGGGGTGACGGATGCCACCGACGAGCAGAAGGCTCTGGTGAGGAACTGGAAGAAGACCTACGAGGATGGGGTTCTGATACCTGCAAAGCTGGTGAAGGACCTCTCGGAGGCGCAGAGCACCTGCCAGAACAGGTGGTTCTCAGCACGTCTGGACGGCAACTGGACGGACTTCTATCCCTATCTGGAGCGCCTTGTGGACCTTGAGAAGGAGAGCGCATCCCTGACAGCGAAGGGCAGGACGCTCTACAACACCATGCTTGACCGCAACGAGTGCAGCTTCAGCAGCGACCAGATAGCCGATCTCTTCCGGGGGATGCAGAAGACCATCCTGGATGTGGTCGATCAGGTGGAGGGGTCCGGCAAGCAGGTCACCAAGGAGCAGGAGGCCTTCCTGTACTTGAAGTATGACATCGGGAAGCAGAAGGAGTTCTCCCGCAAGGTACTTGAGGACATGGGCTACGAGTTCGACAGAAGCTCCATCGGAGTGGTCGCCCACCCGTTCACGAGCACACTTGGCGGCGATGACATCAGGATCACAACCAGATTCGAGGACCCGAATGTGACGAGCCAGCTCTACACGATAGTCCACGAGGGTGGGCATGCAATGTACGAGATGGGCGCCAACAACGGCTCCATAAAGGGCACAAGCCTCGGCCAGGGCGAGAGCAACATGTTCCACGAGTCCCAGAGCAGACTCTGGGAGAACCTTGTGGCACGGAGCCCCTACTTCTGGGAGCACTATCTGCCCATCTTCTGCGACATGTTCCCTGAGCAGACCAGAGGAGTGGACTTCGACACATTCATGAAGGCGGTCAACCGTGTTCAGCTGGATGACGTCAGGGTCAATGCGGACGAGGTCACATACGGGCTCCATATAATCCTGCGCTTCAACCTGGAGAGGGAGTTCATAGACGGGGACCTGAAGATAAGGGACCTGCCCGAGGCATGGAACGAGATGTCAATGAAGCTTCTGAAGAAGTACCCGGACAGCATACGGAGCGGAGTCCTGCAGGACGTCCACTGGATGGGCGGAATGTACGGCTACTTCCCGTCATATGCCCTCGGAAACCTCATAAATGCACACGTATGGAACTTCATGGCCAAGGATTTCGATGTGAACCAGGCCATAAGGACCGGTAACCTTGTGAAGATCAAGGACTACCTTACAGAGAAATACTACAGATACGGTGGCATCTACCGCTGCTCCGACATGCTCAGGCGCGTGACGGGCAAGGAGCTCGATGCCTCATTCTTCGACGTCTATCTCAGAGACAAGTACGGGAGGCTTTTCGGATGAATCTGCCTAACAAACTGACAATCACAAGACTAGTGCTTGCACCTGTCTTCTTCGTTGTGTTCTTCCTTCCTGAACTGATATCGTCGGTCAACCCCGCGGTGTACTCCGCGGTCCTTGTGCTGATGTATGCCCTGATGGAGCTGACGGATCTCCTTGACGGGAAGATCGCAAGGGGAAGGGGGTTGGTGACCGACCTGGGGAAGGTCCTTGACCCGTTCTCGGACGTGATCTGCCACCTGACGTTCTTCACCTGCCTGCTCGCAGTGGGCATCATGCCCGTCTGGGCCTTCGTCCTGATCCTCTGGAGGGAGTTCACGCAGAGCTTCACCAGAATGCTGATGATGGGCAAGGGCAAGGCCATGGCCGCGAACATCTTCGGCAAGGCCAAGACGGTGCTCTACGCCTTCACCTGCGTATGTGGATTCGCCCTCAGGATCTGCATCTTGATGGGTGCCGACGCGGATTTCCTCTCCGTGTCCGGCACTGTCCTCAACGTCCTGTTCGGCCTTGCGGCATTCGCCTCTGTGATGTCATACGTGATCTATGCAAGGAACATCGCAAAGAGCGGGGTGCTGAAGGACATGACAAGATGATCAGCTGAAGAAAGGACCAAGATACTCAAGGACATGGGGTGGCACAATCTGCGCCACCTCTTCCTTTCTGCCCTTTGACAGGGCGTCACGCACCATGGACGATGATATGTAGCGGTCTCCAAGGCGCTTCCTCTCGGCCACGCGCAGAGTGATGCCTGCAGTCCTGCATTCCTGGCGCAGTGCGTTCAGGTGTATCTCTGACAACTCGTCCCTGGGTTCGTCACCGGCGAACGCGTTTCCGATCCCAAGGGCCCCGAGCACATGGCAGAAGACCATCCCGTCCAGTTTGGCATGGGCCGGTGCGGCCCCAAGGATGTCAGACAGATAGCCCTGTGGATAGTCGTCCCGGCTTACAATGAATGGGCCAGAGGGCAGAACTGCGACGTTCCCGAGGTCCTGAAGCCCCTGTTCAACAAGACGCAGACGGTCCTTGAAGGGGAATTCGAGCCCTGTGTCCTCATGGTTACCCTTTCCGCCGGACTCCGTCTTCCCCTGAATCACCAGGACCAGAACCAGAGAGCTTCGCTTTGAGGCTATCTCTGCCAGATAGCGATGGCCGTTTGTGAATGGATTTGCATTGAAAACGATGCAAGATGCGCCAACTGGGATATCAATGCTGTTTTTTACAGTCTTCTCCCACGCCTTGAGGCCTTCAAGTCCGCCTCCAAGTCTGTCCAGATATTCCAAAAACTGCTGGTTTCCTATTTCCGTCTGCATCCTTTCCCCTGAACCGAGTTCCTTTGTCCGGAAAAGTCTACCATCTGCCGCGGCCAAAGTGAATAGATTTCCTAATATGAATTTTTTTACGAAAATTTCTGCATATATATTCCAAACATGCAAAAATTCTGCTATTTTTTCCTTGCAAGGCTAAAAATGCGGATTTAATATTTATTATGCACCGTTATACGTGCATGAAACTGAACAAAAGGAGAGCCTACATGAAAAAGTTTTTCGTCATTCTGCTTCTTGTGTCCCTTGTGGCGGGAGCCGTCTTTGCCCAGTCAATCTCTGAGAACCCGGAGGGCATGAAGCGTATCATCATACTCAACAACGCCTTTGAGGGGCTTGAGGAGACAAGACAGTGCTACAATGCGAAGGAGTGGCACAAGAGCTACAACCTCGGTGAGATCATCGACGCCAACCTCTGGTTCACACCGGCTGATGATGCAACCGTCACGCTGATGGCCTATGCAGACCTCTACACTGACACCTGCGACCTTGCAACCTTCCGCGGAAAGTACGTCAGCTTCATCAAGGACAACCCTGCATACGACTACGACCTCTTCGTCGGTCCGAACCAGAAGGAGTCCTCCGATGTCTGGTACAAGGGCTGGGCGATCATCGGAAACGAGGCCCTGGTCTTCATGCCGAACGAGGGAATCACAGATCTCCTCTACTATGCTGAGAATATCGGTCTTGTCCCCGCAACGGGATTCGTCTTCGAGTCCGTCTCCGGAGAGAGCGTCACTCTGACAGCAGAGCAGCTTGCATCCGCAGAGATCGTCTACGATGAGGGCGCCATCACCCTGAAGTGCGGCGATACCAAGCTTGCCAACGTCAAGAGCGTCACAGTCGAGGGCATCACAAAGGATTCCAAGAATCTGGGCGAGGGTGTCTACCGCATGATCATGGCACTGAATGCTGACGGAGTCTACGGAGTCGAGGCACCATATCTTCAGAACAGAGCTGGAACATGGTATCCAACAGCAACGACTGCTTCACACAAGTTTGCAGGATGCTACTCCGTTGCAGAGATGTTCGCCAAGTTCGATGTCACACCATGCGCTGGTGTGCAGGTCATCTCATATGCTGACGGATATGCCAGAGAGGAGGAGTACGAGCACTTCTCCAAGAAGTACATCGGCTGGCACGCCACAGGTGAGTACATCACAATGGGTCAGGAGCAGCCTAGGAAGGAGGATGCAGTCTACAACGCAGGTTACTACATCCTTTCCGATGATGCCTTCGTGTACATCCCGGAGACAGGCCTGAAGGTCGCCGACGCATTCGCAAAGGTCGGAATGGCAGAGGTCGTCCAGTACAAGCTCACCTACGCAGACGGAAAGGTCGAGCTCAAGTACGCCGAGGATGTCGCCGATCTGGTGCTTGCAGCTGACAGCACACTGGTTTCCATCGAAGCCAACTGAATCATCACTTGATTTCCATAAGGTGACTGTCACAGCATCATACTGTGGCAGTCCCTTTTTTAAATGAGGTTCCAAAAATGAAGAAAACGACGAAACTAATTGCTCTTGCCCTTGTTGTGGCCCTTTTGCTCTGCGCCTGCTCCAAGGGTGGTTCCACAGGTGCCCAGGTTGCCCAGAGCGCTCCGGTTCAGGAGCAAGCCTCTGTTGCCTCCGCAGAGGTCCGGCAGGAGGAACAGCCGGTGACCCAGGAGGTTGTCGAGACTCCGGTCTACGATTTCCCAAGTGACATTTTCGGCACTGGTGCCGTCGGAGCTAACGGGGCTGCGGCCTGTGCAAGCCCGATTGCGTCCCAGATAGCCGTTGACATAATGAAGAGGGGCGGAAACGCCATCGATGCCGCAGTCGGCATGATCTATGCGGTAGGGCTTCTTGAGCCTGCTGCAAGTGGAGTCGGCGGTGCAGGGCAGATGACGATCTACCTTGCGGACCAGAACAAGTACGTCAACATCGAATACATGACACAGGCCCCGGGTGCGGCCATAGCCGGAGAGATAGAGACCTCAAGCTCAGACAACCCGCCTGCAGTGACCTCGATCGCCATCCCGGGTGTGGTGCACGGAACCCTCACAGCCCTTGAGACGTGGGGTACGATGACACCAAGGGAGGTCCTCCAGCCGGTCATTGACCTTGCCAGGAAGGGCTTCCCCGTAACGGAGAGGTGGAACACCAACATAGAGGGCCGCTATGCCAACCTCAAGGCATATGACTACACCCTGGGCCTCTACACGGACGACGGCTTCCTCTACAGCGTGGGTGACACCGTCAGGAACAATGATCTTGCAGACACTCTGGAGCTCATTGCTGACCAGGGGATCAAGGGTTTCTACGA
This sequence comes from Spirochaetales bacterium, assembly GCA_017475725.1. GTDB lineage: Bacteria > Spirochaetota > Spirochaetia > Sphaerochaetales > Sphaerochaetaceae > UBA9732. The sequence continues at coordinate 1,137 of JAFVFA010000257.1, read as the reverse complement.
CAGCGAGTTCACAGACAAGATGGTGGACTACATCCAGAGCATCGGCGGAGTGCTCACCCATGAGGACTTCGCACAGTACAGCTCCGTGATCCGCGAGCCCATCTCAACAACCTACAGGGGATACACGATCTACACGACAAACGGCCCGTCAACCGGAGGCGCAGCCCTTCTGGAGGCCCTGAACGTGGTTGAGAACTTCGACCTGGCCAGCTATGGCCCGGACAGCCCCGAGACCGTCAACATCATGGCAGAGGCCTTCTCCATGGGATACAAGGACGGAAACGGATACATCTCGGACCCGAACTACTACAACTGCCCGGTGGATACCATCATCTCCAAGGAGTATGCAGCCGAGCGTGCAGCCAAGATAAACCCGAACTCCAAGCAGAAGATGATCGGTGCAGGACGCCTGTCCGTCACCCTGAACGAGACCGGAGAGGCCGTTGCGGCCAGCACAGCCGTTGATCAGGGAGGCACAAGCCACATGGTCTGCATGGACAAGTACGGCAACGTGGTCTCCACGACCAACACAAACGGCATCAACTTCGGAAGCGCTGTTGCGGTTCCTGGGACAGGCTTCGTGTTCACAGCACACCTGTCGAACCTGAACAACTCCCCAACCGCAAAGGTCAGCATGCTGATGCCGTACATAAAGGTCTGCTCGACCACCTGTCCGTCAATTGTGGCGGACGAGACCGGAAAGCCTGTCCTTGCTGTAGGTTCCCCCGGAAACTGGGCACTTGTGTCTGCAGCGTTCGCGGCGATAGTCAACTACATCGACTTTGACATGGACATAGCCCAGGCGGTCAATGCCCCAAGGACATGGAAGGATGGGATGACCATCAAGGACATGTACATGGAGGGCGGCTACAGCGACGAGACCATAGCGGCCGTCGAGGCCATGGGCTACACACTGTATGACACCGACCATGAGTACAGCTCCCATGTGGGCTGTGTGGCCGCGATAGAGGTCAAGGACGGCCTCTTCTATGCGATAGGTGATGACCGCCGCCACTACGGGGCCGCCGCTTATTAAGGGTGTACCATCGGCACACCCTTAACACGACATAGTCAAGGGCGCCGAAGGCGCTTGCCTTGTCCTTGACGATGTCCTACTTCTTGAAAAACAAGGACTTT
>JAFVFA010000256.1 GCA_017475725.1 Spirochaetales bacterium | reverse complement strand
TGTCCGCCTCCACGGGAGAGTGAGCTTATGGTCTTGCTTCTGCACCAGAGGATTCCGACACCTCTTGGGCCGCAGAACTTGTGGGCGCTGAAGGCTGCACTGTCAAGGTCATCCTGCTCCGGGTTGAATGGGATCTTCCCAAGTGCCTGGACGGCGTCGCAGTGGATGTGGATGGCACGGCCGATCCTTTTGGAATGCTCCCTGACGAGTTTTGCCGCCCCAACTGTGTCCTGAACGGTTCCGGTCACGTTGTTCACCTTCATCAGGCAGACCATTCTGACCTTGTCGTTCAGAGCTGAACGAAGATCCTCAAGGTTGAGGTATCCACCAGGACACCTGAGGGCTGTGAACGTCCATCCCGCATTCTCAAGGGTCTTGCGGAACTCCAGGACCGCTGAGTGCTCGATCCCCGTGGTTATGATCTCTCCGGGGGAAGGTGACTGGAGAAGGGAGGAGAGCACTATTGAGTCGCTCTCGGTACCACCGCTTGTGAAGTATATGTCCTTGGGTTTCACCCCCAGCAGTCCCGCAATGTGTGAACGCTCCTGGTCAAGGCGGGCCTTCGCCTCCTGTCCAAGGGGATGCGTCGAGGATGGATTGCCTATGTATCTGCTGGCAGTCTCGGAATATACGTCTATGGCATGCCTGCTCATCGGAGTGGTTGCCGTCCAGTCGAAATAGTGCATAGGGCGATTATAATCAGACTGAGGGATACATGACAAGCTTCTTGATGACCTCATCGTCCAGAGGTCTGATCTCGTATTCCCCCTGGTCCTTCAGAAGAACGAAGTTCACGACGCCGTTGACGGACTTCTTGTCCTTGCAGAGCTGGTTCTTGTAGTCCATCCAGTCACCGCGCTGGATCTTGTAGCTTGTGTCGTAGCCGTAGAAGGCGAACAGCTTCAGCACCCCAGCGCAGAAATCTGGTGTGCACAGACCAAGCTCCCTGCTTGCCTCAACGGATTTGCAGATGCCCCAGGCCTCCGCCTGTCCGGATGACCATTGCAGTCGCGACATGCTCTCAAGCGCATGGGCGAATGTGCTTCCCACCGTGAGGGCCGACCTGATCCCGAGCCTCTCGTAGGGGTCGTTGTCCACGTATGATTTCTTGACCTGGAGGGATATTGTGATGATCGCCTTCAGGGTCTCCTGGTCGCGGTCCATTACCTTCTGCTTCTGGGCGGCAAGGATGTTGAACAGGGTGTCATCCTTGGTGAGAAGGCTGTGCTTTAGGACGGTCGCGAAGCCGTTCATGTAGTCCTTGTTAGACAGTGACCTCAGGCTGTCAGTGCAGATCAGGACCTCGTTAGCAGGGAAGAAAGAACCAACTATGTCCTTTGCGAACCTGAAGTTGATTGAGGTCTTCCCTCCCAATGAGGCATCTGCCATGGCCATGAAGGTCGTAGGTATCAGGATGACCTTGCAGCCACGCATGTAGATCGATGCGGCAAAGGCTGTTATGTCGCAGACCATACCGCCGCCGAGGGCTATGAAGGTGCAGTCTCTGCCAAGGTTGGACTCAATCGCCGTGCTGATGATCTTCTCAAGGCAAGTGAAGCTCTTGGATGACTCACCGGCCTCAAGGACGACGTTCGGGGTCGGGAGAGGGCGGACCATCTTGGATGTGTTGCTGTCGCATACCCACAGAGTGTTCTTCCCGTATGTGCCGACATGGTAGGACAGGTCGGTGAAGTCATCGGCCATAAGAACCTTTGTTCCAAGACAATCAAGAAATTCCCGCATAGACAATATTGTAATACTTGAAGGAGGGTCTTTCAATCGAGCAATTTAAGAATTCTGTTGTAAGTTTTCCTGAGTTCCGGAAGGACCACAAGGTCCATGAGGCTCAGAAGCGTGTAGGCGCTGTTGTTCACAGCCTCCGAGAAGCTTCTGTTCACATGCATGAAGATGCCCAACTTTGAGTTCGACCTTGTGGAGTTCCCGCCTGAAGACAGGAGCTCGATGAAACCCAGCTTCCCGTTCTCCCTCAGAGGTGAGAGCTTCATGACCTGGTGAAGGTACGGGACCAGCTCCTGGATGGTGTCCACATAGTAGACGTCACGGCTTGGCTGACCGATGAGATTGTCCTCCTCGAAGCGCACGCGGCCGTTGAGGCTGATGACATCGTAGAGCTTCTCGCCATATGCGACATAGCTCCCGTTGAACAGGATTGTCGCGTTGACGCTCTTTGGATGCCTGCTGGACTTGCGGTAGGCCTTGGCGAGGGCGGGGAGGTCCTTGCTCGGTATGACGGTGATGTTCTTGGCACCCTTTCTTCCGATGTCCTTGATGACGGGGAACTCGAAGCCGTACATGCGTGTGACCTTAGATTCGTCCTCTTTCGGGGCTGAGCCTCTTGAGGCCCTTGGCCTTTCCTGCTCGCGAGCGCGTGTGCCTTCCTTGGAGAGCTTCTTGAGCCTGTCGGCCAGTTTCGGTGATATCTCCGACACCCAGTCAGGATGGAGCGGTGAGACGGTCCTGGCATACATTTTAGTTGTCATAACTATCTCTCCGGCAAGGAGATACTGCGGTGGATTCCTGAACCATGCCGAACCTGGATGGATGTATATCTCGTCAGTGGTTATGGTTCTGTAGACGGCTGTCTTCTTCTTGAGGCACACGTACTGGAGAAGTCCTGCACCAATGCAGACCAGAAGGTCGTGGGCGAAGGTCTCGGTGTCCTTTGCGTCAGGAACATCGAAGTCCTTCACCGGGATCCCCATCTCCTCTGTGATCTGGCAGAGCTGGTCTGTGATGTGGACGATCTCATCCATGCTCTGGATGTCAAGGTAGCTGTTCTTGCAGAAGTCCTCCCTTTTCTTTGCTGTGCCTATGGATATGTACTGCCTGTAGATGGTTTGGTAGTTCATGAAGTCACCGTAGGGGCTGTTGTACCGTCTATGGGCGCTTCTTGCCATGTCCTCTTCTCCTGGAGGCAGGATGAACGGTGTCCTTCCTGACAGGAAGCTGAGGCAGATGACCACCGGCTTTATCATGTCAGGGAAGCGTCTGAGGGCCTCGACAAGGCTTCTGGAGTGGCGTGGAAGAAGAGGGTAGCGGACCATCACCTGGCCTATGCTTGTCAGATGCCTGTTCTCGTCAATCGCATTCAGTAGCCTGAGTGTCCTTTCCCCGCTTGCAAGCGCCCTTGAATCGGGCCTTGTGACATAGGGGAAGCTCTCGAAGTCATAGATCCCAAGGTCCACCATCCTCAGGACGACCTCCGAGAGGTCCGTCCTCAGGATCTCCTCCGGCGTCCAGAGCTGGCGGGCATCGTACTCCTCCTTGGAGTACAGGCGGTAGCATCTGCCCGGGGCGGTCCTTCCGGCACGTCCCTTGCGCTGCTCTGCAGATGACCTGCTTATGTTCCTGAGAACCAGCGATGATGTGAAGTCTGTCTGGTTGTAGTAGTTGATCTTCGCAAGACCGCTGTCTATCACGACCTTTATGCCGTCTATTGTGAGGCTGGTCTCCGCTATGTTCGTGGCCAGCACCACCTTCATCTTCCCTGGCAGCGTTGGCTCGAAAACCTGCTCCTGCTCCTCCTTGTTCAGCCTTCCGTAGAGCGGATAGATCTGGAGGTGCTCGTGATCGCACTCGTAGTATATCTGCTGCATGGTGGTCTTTATGTCGAACTCACCGGGAAGGAAGACAAGGGTGTCCTCGTTGTCCTTGTAACCTGTTGCCTTGAAGCGCTTCAGAAGCTGGTTTATCACAACGCAGATTGCGTGGGCGCACTCGTCGGCGTCACCGTGGCTCTTCAGCGGGAAGTACTTGACGTCGACATCATAGACTCTGGCCTTTATGGAGATTATAGGTGCGTTCCGGTGAGTCACCGGGTCGCTGAAGTACTTGGAGAACACCTTTGTGTTCAGCGTGGCGGATGAGATTATCACCTTGAGGTCAGGCCTTCGGGCGGTTATCTGCTTCAGAAGCCCCAGGATGAAGTCTATGTTCAGACTGCGCTCATGGGCCTCGTCCACCATTATGACGCTGTAGCGAGAGAGCAGGGGATCCGCCTTGAGTTCCTGCAGAAGCATGCCGTCTGTGAGGATCTTGATGCGCGTTGAGTTGTCTGTGGTGTCGTAGAAGCGCATCTTGTAGGCGCAGTAGTTCTCGGGAAGCCCTTCCACACTTATCTGGTCCTTGATGAAGGAGCAGACCCCAAGTGTGGCTATTCTCCTTGGCTGAGTGATGCCTATCACGCCGTTGTCGGCATAGCCCGCCTCCTTGAGGATCAGTGGGATCTGGGTTGTCTTTCCGGAGCCTGTGGGGCTCTCGACGACTATC
>JAFVFA010000025.1 GCA_017475725.1 Spirochaetales bacterium | reverse complement strand
GGGTCAGGTTCTCTGGGATCATGGCGGTCGGCAGGACCAAGGTCTCCCCGTAGACCCTGTTGAACTTCTCGACAATCTCCCTTGTCTGCTCGATCATAGGAAGCTGGTCCTCCCCTACAGGTACAACAGTGGCGTTGAATGCCGTTATGTCCGCCGCCTGGGATACCGGATAGGCGAAGAACCCTGCAGGAAGACCCTCGTCCGCGAAGCCGCGCATCTGCATCTCAGCCTTGACGGTGGGGTTTCTGGAGAGCCTTGCGGTTGTCACAAGGTTCATGTAGTAGAAGGTCAGTGCATGCAGGGCCGGAAGCGCCGACTGCACGCATATTGTGGACTTTGACGGGTCGATTCCTACAGAGAGGTAGTCAAGGACTATGTTCACAATGTTGTCCCTGATCTTGCCGGGGTTGTCGGCGTTGTCTGTGAGCGCCTGGTCATCGGCGATCAGGATGTTGATGTCATCGAACTTGCCGGAGTTCTGAAGCTCCACACGTCTCTTCAAGGATCCCACATAGTGACCGAGATGCAGTCTCCCGGTGGGTCTGTCCCCTGTGAGTATTATCTTCTTCTGTGCTTCAGCCATTTCAGCCCTCCTGAATCGAGTCTTGGTCAAGTATACACCAAATGCACCGGGATGTGCCATAAGGCAGGTCAGACGATGTCCACGTCGTCGTAGCGCACCGCCATCATACCCATGCAGTACAGGATTGCAGCATCAGAGAGGGAGATGGTGTCAGGAAGGTCATACTCCACATTCCTCTTGTCGGGGTTCTTCAGACTGCCTATCCTCTGGCCGTCAAGGAAGATCTCAAGGAGGCTGTCCCTGTCGTTTCTCATCTCGATCAGACCATGGATGGAGTCAACAACGACCTTCTCCACCCTCTGCGGCTTTGCAATCGGGACGTATTCGGAGAGCACCAGCTGAGCCTTTCTGATGTTTCCTGCAGGAGAGACAACCACGTTGGTGCCGTCCAGCCTTACGCTTTCGCTGACCGTCCCCCTGCCTGTGGTGATGCTCCATCCGTTCGCATAGAGCTTCACGCAGACCAGACTTCCCTGCCTGTTGGATATTGTGTGCTTGAACAGCCCGTTCCGGACCTCAAGGCCATCAGCCCTGTGCTCATGGTGCAGTTTGAGCAGCGGATGATCGATTGTGTGATGTTTTTCGTTTGCCATATACTCCTCACTTGACAATGATTTCCAAAAGCATGTAGATGACACCGCAGATGACCATTACCAGAACCGGGCTCAGCTTCGAGAGCCTCATGGTCGCAAGAGCCGCGGCGAAAAGGGCCACAGCGACCAGGTCCACAGCTCCGCCAAGTCCCGACGCGTTGACCAGGATCCTTATGCCTGCAGCTGCTATCAGGGACACCACAACAGGCCTTATGACCTTGAGTATCCTCTGCATGAAAGTAGCGGACTTGTACCTGTAGTAGACGAAGGCCAGAAGCGTAACAATGGCCAGAGACGGGACTATGCACCCCAAAGTTGCCACAACAGCACCAGGAGCGCCTCCTATTCTGATTCCGACGAAGGTAGCCGCATTGATGGCTATCGGCCCCGGTGTCATCTCCGCTATGGTGACCAGGTCTGTGAACTCGGACATGGTCAGCCATCCGTGGTTCACGACAACCTGACTCTCAATCAGCGGTATGGCCGCGTAGCCTCCACCTATGCTGAACAGCCCCACCTGGGCGAATGACAGAAGAAGCTGAAGATAGATCATCTGAAGGCCCCCTTTCTGCCAAGGAAAGCCAGAGAGGCACCCAGAAGCAGAGCCGAAAGGATAAGGATCACCACGTTGACCTTGAACACATAGGACAGGACGAAGGCCACAACCATCAGAATGTCGTATAGGGCCGACTTCTCCCTGATGACCTTGATCGCAAGGTCGATGCTCACGGAAAGGATGATGGCAGCGACCCCCACCTGCATCCCCTTCAGAAGAAGGGCAACGTAGAAGTTGTCCGCTATCAGGTTATAGATTATGGACACGACCGTGATGATGATCATTGGTGGAAGTATGGTTCCAAGGACGGACACCACCATCCCCATCAGACCGAAGACCTTCCAGCCCACAAGGATCGAGACGTTGACGGCTATGGCCCCAGGGGCTGACTGGGCAAGGGCTATAAGATCAAGCATCTCGGATTCGCTTATCCATCCAAGCTCGTCAGAGAACCTCTTCTTCACGAATGTGGCTATCACGAAGCCTCCACCGAACGTGAAGGCGCTTATGTAGAACATACCGGCGAAGAGGATCCACAACACATTCGGCCTCCGCGGTTCTCTCTCGTGCATTCCCGATTCCTCCGTGTGCATGATGCCAGTTATTGAAACATTAGTGAAATGATATTATTTTATTGAATTGATAACTAAATAGGCATATCTGAGGTGTGCACATGACAAACAACCACATGAGGATATTCGTTGAGGTCTTCAGATGTCTGAACATGACCAGAGCGGCCGAGAACCTGAACATGACCCAACCTGCAGTGACCAGGGCCATCAAGGACATTGAGAGCTACTACGGCCTCAGGCTCTTCGAGAGGTACAACAAGGGCCTCTACCCCACAGAGAAGGCGAAGGCCTTCTACTACAAGGCTCTGACGGTCATCTCCGACTTCAACCTCATGGAGAAGGAACTGCAGGACCCTAACAGAATAGGGACTCTGAGGCTGGGAGCGACGATATCACTTGGCATATACATGCTCCCCAAGCTGGTCAGGGAGATCAATGGAAGACACCCCGGACTCGATGTGAAGGTGACAATAGAGAACGGGGCGGCAATAGAGGGGAAACTCCTGTCCAACGAGCTGGACATAGCCTTCATCGAAGGTCCCGTCATGGACCCGAACCTTGTAAAGAAAAGCATCTTCGTGGACAGACTTGTGGTCATAGCCTCTCCGGAGACCATGGTCAACGGACCGGTCACGCTGAAGGACATCTCAGCAATGCCCCTGCTGTGCAGGGAGAAAGGGAGCGTGACGAGAAACTACATAGAAAGCACATTCCTGACTGAGGACCTGACCATGAATCCCATCTGGGAGAGCGAAAGCGCCCACGCCCTGATAAACGCCGTCCATGAGGGAATCGGAGTCTCAATCCTTCCGGAGAAGATCGTCAGACATTTTCTGCAGATCGGCTGGGTCAAGGAGATCAGGCTGTCTGATGTCTGTCTGACAAGGACGGACCACATAGTGGTGCACAAGGACAAGTACATCTCCGATGTCCTGAATGAGCTTCTTGGGAAGAATTACAGAAACGACTACGCAGACAGCGGCTATGACAATTAATCACCATCCAAACTGACACTTCATTTGAATTTTTAGCGTCTTTCAAATGGATTTCATAACAGGTTTATATTATCATGTAGGCAACGGAGGAATGCCATGGATAACGATACTACCGGAAAGTATGACATAAAGGCTGCGGTCCGTTGCTTCGCTATACTGGATCTTGCCATAGAGCAGACCAGACCTCTGACCATCCAGGATGTGTGCGAGAAGCTGGAGGTCAACAGCAACATGGCGTTCAGAATGCTCTCCACCCTTGTCTCCACCGGTTTTCTGTCAAAGGACAACCACACAGACACATACACAGTCAGTCTGAAGAGCCTGAAGCTCTCCAACAGGGCCCTCCAGTCAATGGAGATCCGCAAAATCGCCATGCCCACTCTGGAGCTGCTCTGGAGCCAGTACCCGATGGCAAACGGGAACTTGGGCGTCATGTACGATGATGAGATACTGATAATCGACAGAATAGACAGCAGAAGCATTCCAAGGACCCACTTCACACCAGGAAAGAAGCTCCCGTTCTACTGCTCGGGACTTGGCAAGGTTCTGGCAAGCGGTCTCTCGGATGACCAGCTGGACGCTCTGATTGCAAAGACAAGGTTCAAAGCACTCACAAAGTACACTCTGATCGATCCTGCGCTGGTAAAAGAGGAGATCCTCAAGGTCAGGGAGGAAGGGGTCGGAAGGGATTGCCAGGAGCTCTCCCTTGGTGACAATTGCGTGGCCGCCCCTGTGAAGACATCAAAGGGGAAGACGATTGCAGCGATAAGCCTCTCAGCCCTGTCCTCCAACATGTCACAGGACGAACTTGAAGCCGCAATCCCCAAACTGAAGGAGACCGCGGCTTCAATCACATCGCTGCTGGGTTACTGATCAAGTCAAGAATCAGATGGAATCATTCTCTTTGTACTTTTTATCTTTTTTGAGTTTTTTTCTCTGTAGGATCAATTTCTTTCTGATTTTTTATCTCTATTTTGAAAACTTGAAAATTAAGTCAAATTTTTCATCGCTTTTTTATCTTTTTTTCCAGTTTTTCTCCACAGAGATAAAATGATTGCAAGAAAAAAGGGGCCATTGCATCATCTGCAACGGCCCCTTGCTATCTTCACCTAGGAAAAAGCGGGAATCAGAGGATTCCAGCCTCCTTCATAGCCTTTGCATAGGCATCCTTGAGTGCATCTGAAGATGTCTTCAGAGGAAGCACAGACTCGCCCACATTGCGACCTACGATATTTGTCATGTCCTTCGTTGCAACAGGGAATGTTGCCTTGTCAGTGAGAAGTCTCACTGGGTTCAGTGTGAACTGAGCCTCGAGAGAACCCTTCATGTCTCCTGCCTCCCACTTGTCGTAGATTGAGCAGACAAGCTCCGGACAGTAGTTTGCAGTTGAGCAGACAGCACCGACACAACCGACTGCAAGACCAGCATAGATCAAGGTGTCCTTTCCGCAGAGAACCTT
>JAFVFA010000255.1 GCA_017475725.1 Spirochaetales bacterium | reverse complement strand
GATCCGACGGAGAACACAGCGCAGTCCCTGATTCCCGCTATGACGGGGGCTGCAGCCAAGGCCAGTTCCTGGTTTCTGCCTCCAAGACCATGCCCTGTGAGTTTCACAACGGTCTCCCCTCCACAGATGAACGCAAGGTTTTTCTTGGTGTCTGCATAGTGTTGGGCTATGTTTCCAAGGAAAACGCCGGCATCACGCGCTGTGCAGGACAGACATGCGGTAAGGATGTGCGGCTCATAGCCCAGCCTCTCTGCCTGCTCCTTGGCGGCAAAGCAAAGCTGCTTCACCGAACCGGTTACATAGGTTGTCACATTGTCCAGGGTCTTTGGGGTCTCCTCCTCCAGAAGCACCTTCATCTGGTCAGTCAATGTCAGGTTGTATCTTCTGCAGATGTCCTTCGCCTCGGCACAGGTGGATGAATCCGGATAGGCAGGACCTGAGGCTATCATGTCCAGCGGGTCTCCGATTATGTCGGAGAGGACTATTGAGAAGACCTTTGCAGGTGCGCAGATCTGGGCGAACCTTCCACCCTTCACTGCTGACATTCTCTTCCTTATTGTGTTCATCTCGTTGATGGAGGCTCCGGAGGCAAGCATCTCCGATGTAAGTCTCTGAAGGTCCTCCTCTGGGATCCTCGGTTTCTCGAACAATGCCGAACCTCCACCTGAGATCAGGAAGATCACACAGTCATCTGCAGTCAGACCTGAGACTGCATCTATAGCAGCCTGTGCACCCCTGTATGAGTTTGCATCGGGCACCGGATGGCCGGCCTCAATTATCTGCAGGTTACCGATGGGTCCCTTGGAGTGGTCATACTTTGTCACGACCACACCACCGCAGATTCGGCTGCCCATCTGGGAATGGCAGGCACTGGCCATCTGCCATGCAGCCTTGCCTATGGATACAAGCACCACCTTCCCCTTCACATCAGGAAAGTCCTCAAGGGCCTTCTTCACAGCCGAATCAGGGAGAGCGGCCTTGATGGCGGCATCGATGATCAGATCGGCATCGTTTCTAAGTTCAGACATTTCATCCTCCATTGGGGGCCGAAGCAACCTCATGATAATACTAAATTAAGAAATGCATATTTGCAACCGAGCGTCCAAACGGATATATTGGAGCCATGAAGACCATAGCCCGTTTGTTGATCATCCTGGATTTCGCCGCAATCGTGTTCATACCGTCGAAGTATCTCCCCAGACTGGCCCTGATACCCATGTTCCTTCTAATGTTCGGCCTTGTGGTCCTCTACTGGTTCGCCATGTTCTGGGTCTCGGAGAAGGATGTCAACAAGGTCCTTGGAAGGGAGCCGGACTCTCAGATCTACGTCGGGCGCCTTCCGGCAGACCCATCGGCGGACCTGATCCGCGGCAGACTCTGCGCCGTTGACGGGAAGCTGGTCCTGCTTCAGCGGAACGATGACAAGCAGAGAAGGACCGCCCCATGCAAGGAGGTCTGGTCAATGAGGATCGATGACGTGAGCTCGGTCGGTTTCGGCAAGGTCCTGCCGGCACGCAAGGGCTTCATCCTCTACAAGGGGGACGATGCATTCAAGTTCACTTGCGCCAAGGCGGCAAGGACAAGGGCATCATCTACAGGATGCTTGATTGGAACATTCCGGGCTGAAACAGGTTCAGAACCTGCTCTTGTCGGGGGCATCCGTCGTGGATGATGTGTTCAGGAACTCGACCGTGAAGCTGACCTCGTTCCGTATCTCCCCCAGTTCGAACATCAGGGTTATCCTCTTGTGGTGTTTGTCCACCTTGATGACGTTGCCGTCGAACCCCTTGAGTGGACCTTCGGTGATGTGGAGCTTCTGGCCTGGCCTGTAGATCACCTTCGACTGCCTGATGAAGCCGTCGTGCATGTGTATCCACTTGGCATATTCCATATCCTTGCCCTTCAGGTTGTGCGTACCATCATCATACTCAAGGATCCTGATCACACCGGGGACTCTGCGGATCTTGTGGAACGGGAAGTCAATCTCCCTGTCACCTTCCCAGAAGATGAATATGTAGCCCGGGAGAAGAGGTTTGCCTGTGACCTCGCAATGTCCAAGACGCCTTTCCGTGACCTCCTTCATCGGAAACCAGACAAGGAAGCTCTCAAAGCCGTCCGTCCTCAACAGATTGGACACTTTAAGCCTTGCTTCCTCCTCTTTTGAAGTCATGACACTAAGGCAAAAATACATCGACCCTCCACATGCAACCGTTCGGAAAGTATGAATCAAAGGGCCTTCTTTTTCAATAAAAAATTCAAGGGCACACTGTATAAAAAAACTTTATTGTGCAATACTTGATTCAACGGAGCGTGCGATGAATTGTTATCTTCCATGGAACCTCAAGGACATGACCAACATCTCTTCTGAGAAACTTCAGAAGAACATTAAGCAGCAGACATCCTACATAGACCTTTACAGAACAGAGCTGATGAAGGAATCCCTCAGATTCAACATAGCCAGCCTGCTCAGGCATGTGTGTCTGAACAGGGAGTCCTTCGGAACGGATGAGCTTTCAAAGAAGGCCATCGACTGCCTGCTGGTCTTCCTTCATGCCACGGTGGCCCTGAAGAACTCCTATTTCGCTCCAACTGATGTCGAGAACCCCGCCGTAGGCAAGTGCGCAAAGAATCTACACAGGCTGATGGTCGAGAATGTGAAGGCAACCATGAGGTACATCGACTACAGCGTTCTGCTGGAGCACGCAAACGGCAGGATAAAAGTGTACGAGATACTCGAAGAGAGTATCAGTATCAAATCCCAGGTGTTTCCGTATGACAACACAATCAACGTCTCCTCTGT
>JAFVFA010000254.1 GCA_017475725.1 Spirochaetales bacterium | reverse complement strand
TGCTCCTGCAGGAGGTCGATTCCGCAAGCAGAAGGAGCTATAACATAGACCAGAGGAAGGAGCTTTCCACAGGCTTTGCAGGCAGCGCCTACGCCCTCAACCACAGCTGTATATTCGTTCCGGTGCCGTTCCCGCCGATGGGTATGGTGAACTCCGGACTCTACACAATGACAAAGGGGCTTACGATGGAATCCGCCAAGAGGGTGTCCCTGCCCTGCCCCTTCCACTGGCCGGTCAGCATCTTCAACCTCAAACAATGTCTGCTTGTGAGCTACATCCCCATTGAAGGCAGCGACAGGGAACTTGTCCTTGTGAACCTTCATCTTGAGGCCTACACCAAAGGCGACTACAGGGAGAGGCAGACCAGACAGTTGCTTGAACTGATGCAGGAGGAGTACGGGAAAGGAAACTACGTCATAGCGGCAGGGGACTTCAACCAGTTCATGCCCGGAAGCAGGGACATCTATCCCAAAACCAGCAGTGACTGGGAGTCCGGGACCATCGAACAGAGCATGCTCCCTGAAGGATGGACGCTAGCATATGACCTCTCGGTCCCGACGGCAAGGTCAAACAACCAACCCTACGACCCGGAGAACCCGACCATCCAGCACTACTCCATTGACGCCATGATCACCTCACCCAATGTTGACATGAAGAGCATAGAGACCATGGACAAGGGCTTTCTCTACACCGACCACAACCCTCTTCTTCTCAGGTTCTCCTTGAAGGCCGAGCCAGCAGCCTTTCCGATGTAGGAGATGATACCTTGAAGGAAACACTGGAGAAATATGGGATTTGAGATTGTCATAACCCAAACAGCTGAAGCCGATTTCGAAGAAGCGATCTCCTATATTGCAGTTACATTGAGTAACCATTACTCCCAAACAAGAGTCTCGGGATGCGAGAAGCTGAGTCGGATGTCTTTGCCGGGGTTCAGAAGCAGATTCAGCACCCCTGGTTCCCTGGTGCCAATCCTTGTGTCCATTACCAGCTTGCGATAAGGTCTGAAGCCGCATTTCTCCTGAACCCTGCAGGACTGACGGTTGAAGTCATAGTGACCACAGACAAGGAAGTCCAGATCGCACTCGAGGAAAAGATAGTCGATGACAGCCTTCACGGCCTCCGCCATGATGCCCTTCCCCCAATGATCCTTGGCAAGGACAAAACCCAACTCTCGACCTTTGTATCCTTGGAACTCCGTCAACTTGTCCTCAAGGCTGTATCTCTCCACTCCAAGAGAGCCTATGACCTTCCCGGTCTCTTTCAGCACAATTGCAAACGTCTTGTCCTCTGAGATGAAGTTCTCCAGAATCTCAGAAGTCTTCTCCTTGTTCTCGTGGTGTCTCCAGCCAGCCATCTCTCCAACGCCTTCAACAGAGGCATACTCGAAAAAGTCATCAATGTCTGTCAGGGCAAACGGTCTGAGGATGAGTCGTTCTGTCGTGACCGTCTTTCCGTTCAACTTGAAGTCCGCGTTCATTGTGCCTACCTTCAGCAGTACTCCCCGTACTCACACCCCACATGGGAGGCCTCAATCTCATCAACAAGCTCAATCTTCCCTTGGGACTTGTCATAGAGCTTGATAGTCCCATATCCGTTCCCACCATTGAACAGCCTGTTGTGTTTTCGGCTTCCGTCAGGCGCCTCATAGTTCACAAAAAGCATATCCTTCCTCTGGCAGCGTATCTCGGTTTCCATGACAGCGTGGATATTCTCCTGCCTGACGTTCCATACAACCTCATCCTGCCCTTCCTTGAACGAGAACGTAGTTCTTACCTTGAGCCATGCATGAGAGAAGTTGAAATCATACTCCTTTCCCTCATGGAAGAATACACCTAGAAGCCTGCGGTCAAGCGGTACGAAATAGATCTTGGGCCTTCCTCCGCCAATGTCAAACGCGCTGTTCTGAAGCATCTGACCAGTCTTCCTGCTTCTGAGGCAGTTTGAGGAAAGCCACACCCATGGGCTGGTGAAATCGCGTCCCCAGTTCTTGTCTGCATAGCCGTAGCTCCTCTCCGGAATCACCTTGTATCTTTTACCGTTGAGTGTGATGTCCCCACTGAAGAGTGTCTTCATCCCCTCTGCATGCCAATACATGGCAAATGCCTCGATGTCTCTCAGAACCTTGCTGGCACCATAGCCCACATTGAAGGCGATCCTCTTGTCCAAATGGAGATTCCACTCCATTGAACCGAAGTCACACATCCACTCCGGGTGGGAATCCGACTCCTGCTCTGAGATGCTTACGCTTCCTCTAAGCTCGGTGTCACTTGCATAGCAGTCAGCTGCCTCAACACTGTATGGCGCACCATTGGATATCTTGACAGAATCCCATCCGAAGAATCTGTGAAGCTGGACATGATCCTCTCCCCAGCAACCTGCCTTCACCATCAGATATGATGGCTTTATGCCTTTCCTCTTGTTCTCCTGAAGCTGTCCAAGAATTGGAAGAGCCCCGCCTTGGGCAGGGTTGCAGACAAAGAACTCAATGAAGAACGGCTTCTCATCTCCGGTCTCATCATCTATTGCAGTGAACGAATGCCACCACCAATCATAGCCCAACCTGGCCAATGGGCCATGGAGCATGAACGCATTTCTTGCAGGATCCTTTACGTTGAACATAACTGCATTCTCCGCATTCAAGGGAGACGAGTCAATTGCAGGTTGATTCTTTGTGCTTCAAGACAGCCTCAAGCCTCATAAAGAGAGGCAAAAACATTCTAGGTGAGACCTTAACCCTGTTGTCAATCAAAGTTCAGCCGGTTTGTATGGAGAAACTAAACGGTTTAGTAGGGTTTGCGGGTAGAAGTCAGACAAAATATATTGAGATTTGTTAGCAATTGAATTCCTCTGCCGTCATAAGTCCCTCTTCACTCATCCAACAAGTGAAGGCCGTATGTTTTTACCTTCCCGTTTACAGCATCAGACAACCAATCCGCAATGCTTTTATCTTCTTCTAACTTGACTAAGAAATCACCGGAAATAATCGTATGCTGCGTATTCTTTGTTGAGGAGTCGGCTTTATAATCCCAGATAAAAATGCCTACGTTGGGAATATTTGTCTGAAGCCCATCAACCATATCTTTTAAATCTTTTTGGAATAAATCGCCATTGGCTTTGGTTTTTTCCATTTTTCCATAATTGATATAGGCTTGATATTGCTGTAGCGTGTCGTCTCTATAAGAACAATCAAAGAGTATTTTAACTTGATCTCCACGTTTTTCGTGTAAAGCAGTCAAACTATCTAAAACAATATTATTGCCTGATAACCTGTCCGAGATTTCCTCTGGACTCTTCCATAAACTTATGGCACTTTCCTTCCATCCGTCATATAAAAGCAGAGAGCTATCTACGCAAACAGTAACATTTGTTGCTTTTGGGAAAAAGCCAATAACATCATCTGCCAATAGAGATGTTCCGAATCCTCCGGCGGAAAAACCGGTTACCAATAAAGAATCAGACTCCTCCACATATTCAAGAACAGATTTCATCAATAATGAATAATTCTTATATCCTTGGTGATATATGGTTTTCTCTTTGCCATTCTCGATATATTTGAATTCCGCTGTTCCGGTATGAAAGTCTCCGGTTGCATAAGGAACGATAACAAAATTCCAATCTTTGAAAGGATTTGCATCAGCATCACTTCCGATTCCGCCTTAGATATGCATAATATATGAGCATACATATTGTGACAGAAACCATAGCTCCGCCACAGGAAAACCCAAAATACAAATTTACAAGTTGTGCGACTTCCTCAGTGACATTGATGCACCCCAATATGAGGCGTTGC
>JAFVFA010000253.1 GCA_017475725.1 Spirochaetales bacterium | reverse complement strand
ATGACCAGATTGGCCCAGTCACCGTCGTTTGTGAACAGAATCAGACCCTGTGAGTCCTTGTCCAGCCTTCCGACGTTGAAAAGAAGGTTCCTTTCGGGAATGTCTATCAGGTCCCTGGCATATGCGGTCTCGTTGGGGTCATGGTTCGTGCAAACGAATCCTCTTGGCTTGTTGAGCGCAAAGTAGAGCGTCTGCTCCGCGGGCTCCGCAAGGACATCATCGACATAGACGATGTCATCCTCGTTCACCTTGGTGCCGAGCTCAAGGACGATCCTGTTGTTGACTGACACCCTTCCCTCTGTGATCAGGGTCTCACATCCTCTACGGGAGCCGACACCGCACTTGGCCAGGTAGCTCTGGAGCCTTATCGGATATTCAATTCTCATCTTCTTCCTTCTCGAATCTCTGCCTGTCGATCTCTGAGAGCTTTGGCAATGCGCTGATCGATTCCAACTTGAACGTATATAGGAACTTCCTGGTGGTTCCGTATAGACATGGATGGCCCTGGACGTCCTTTCTGCCCACGACCTTTATGTAGTCGCGCTCCCGGAGGATTCTGATTATGGAGTCGGAGACCACACCTCTGATCTTTGTGATCTCGCTTCTTGTGATGGGCTGTGAGTATGCCACTATGGCCAGAGTCTCGATTGCGGCCTTTGAGAGGCGCTTGTCTATCTTCTTTCCGTAGCAGGAGCGGAGCTTCTCGTTGAGATTGGACACCGGGACGAACGAATAGGTCTCCGAGTTCTCGACAAGGGCAAGTCCATGGTCATCAGAGTAGTAAACCTCTGATATCTCGTTCAGAGCCCTTGCGACCTGGTGGTCTGAAAGTCCAGTTAGTTTCCCGATCCTCTCGATTGAAAGCGGCTCGTTCTCAAGAAAGAGTATAGCCTCTATCAATCTTGCGTTTTCTGTCATCGTCATTTCAATCGATTATATTATGAAATGAGCTGGTGTACAATATTCAGAATCTTATTCAGAAGCTTACTTCAGATAGGTCTCGACCGTCTGGGCGTAGAGTGCAGCGGCGTATACTGCAGCCTTTACGTCAGGCAGGAAACACGAGGAATGGAGAGGTTCTGTGCAGCCGGCACCTATGTGGCAGAAAGAGCCGGAACAGGCATCAATGAAGTATCCGAAATCCTCTGTCGTCATGGTAGGCTCATCAAGAACCCGAGTGCAGTCATCTCCGAACAGCTTTCTAGACGTCTGCTCGAAAAGGCGCGTCTCGGCATCTGTGTTGACCACTCCGCCGTATGAGTCGTGGATGTCCACCTCTGAACTGACTCCGAACCTGGCATCAATTGCCGCCACAGTGTCCCTTATGGCCTTCTTCATGAAGTCCCTGTTCTCCGGCCCAAGGGTTCTCAGCATACCTGTGAAGACGGCCTTGTCAGCTATGATGTTTCCTGCTGTGCCGGAGATGAGCTGGCCGATGGAGAAGACGCATCTGTCATTGTTCGGGGCATGCAGTCTGGAAAGGGCCGTTACCATCTCTGCGGCGGCAAGAAGGGCGTTTCTGCCCTTCTCCGGTGTGGCACCATGGCATGACTTTCCATGCACCGTGACCGTTATCACGTCTGAGGCAGCGTAGAACTTGCCGTATCTGAACCCGAATGTTCCCAGTGGAAGGTCAGGCGCGACGTGGCCTCCGAATACTGCAGAGACCCCTTCCAGAACCCCTGCCTCTATCATCCTCTGCGCACCGCCGTTGCCTTCCTCGTCCGGCTGGAACAGGAAGACCACATCACCGTTAAGGGCATCTCTGTTTCCGGAGAGAAGCATGGCGGCACCGAGGGCGGCGGTCATGTGGATGTCATGGCCGCATGCATGCATAAGCCCTTGGTTGACCGAGCTGTACGGACAGCCTGTGGTCTCGGTGACCGGAAGAGCGTCCATGTCTGCCCTGAGCGCCACTTTCCTGCCCGATGGTCTTCCATGAAGGGTTGCAACCAGTGCTGTGCCCAGTATGCGCTTCACATTCAGGCCCATGCCTTTGAGCATGCTCTCGATTTTATCGCTGGTCCGGTTCTCGCTGTTTCCGAGCTCCGGATGTCTGTGAAGGTCCTGCCTGATGGCATCGAGGTCCGATTCGATCCGTTTTGCGCTTTCAAGATAGTCCATTGGCACTCCTGAGCTTGCTTACGAATGATTCAAGCCTGTCAAGACCTTCCTTGAGCTGGCTGTCACTGTAGCAGTATGTGATCCTTATGTAGCCTTCAGAACCGAAACAGGCCCCAGGCGTGGCAGCTAGACCTGCCTCTGAGATCATCCTTCTGCAGAATGTGGCAGAATCCAGGCCAAGATCCCTGATGCATGGGAAGACGTAGAAGGCCCCAAGCGGTTCAGGATAGCTCAAACCCATCCTGTCCAATCTGTCCAGCACATATGCCCTTCTCTTCCTGTAGGACTCCTTGAGAACCACGTTGTCATAGTCAAGGGCACGGATGGCCGCCTTCTGGAACGGTGCTGGAGTGGAGACGACAATGAACTGGTGAATGAGCTCAAGCCTCTCCTTCACATCAGGTGGTGCTATCATGTAGCCCATCCTCCAGCCTGTCATTGCATATGGCTTGGAGAAGCTCTGAACAAGAATGGTCTGGTCCCTGATGTCATCGAACTCCGTGAAGCTGTGGTAGCTGTCAGTATAGACAAGCTCCCTGTACACATCATCGCAGATGACGAAGATGTCCCTTCCCTTCACAGCATCGTGTATGGCCCTGAGAGACTCCTCAGAGAGGATCGTTCCCGTCGGGTTGTTGGGAGAGTTCAGCACGATGGCCTTCGTCTTTTCGGTAATCAGGCTACGGAGCCTGTCACCGTCGATCTGGAAACCGCTCTGGGAGATGTCAAGCGGAACGGTCTTTGCCCGGCAGAGCTTAACGATCTCCTCGTAGAGGACGAATGCCGGCATGGGGATAATGACCTCATCCCCCGGATTCAGAACCCCGAAGAGAGATACGAACAGGGCCTCTGTGGCCCCTGCTGTCACTATGACCTGGCTCTGGTCACAGGCAAAGCCATGCCTCTGCGTCTCGAATTCAGCTATCTTCACCCTGAGATCGGGGCTTCCGTTGTTCTCGATGTAGTGGGTCTCATGGTTCTCAAGGGACTTCCCGGCCTGCTCCCTTATGGGTTCTGGTGTGTCGAAGTCCGGCTCACCCAAGGTCAGGGCAATGCAGCCTGGGGTTTTGCGCGCAAGTGCGGAGAACTCCCTGATGGCGCTTCTCTTAAGGTTGTAGACAGCTTCGTTGAGCAGCATCGGTCCCCCTAGATCTGGTAGTTGAAGTCCTCATCGACATCGAATGTGGCGAAGAGGTCATCAAGGCTCTCTGAACGGCGGATGAGCTTGACCTGGCCATTCTCAGTCAGAAGCAGCTCTCCGCAGCGTGGAAGCCCGTTGTAGTTGTAGCCCATAGACCTTCCGTGCGCACCGGCGTCATGTATGACTATGATATCACCGTAGTTGGTTCTTGGCAGCGCCCTGTCTATGGCGAACTTGTCGTTGTTCTCGCAGAGTCCGCCCACAACGTCGAAGTTGCCTGCAGGCTCCTCGTTCTCCTTCCCGAGGACGGTCATGTGGTGATATGCACCGTACATTGCGGGCCTCATGAGGTCACAGGCTGAGGCATCAAGTCCGACATACCTCTTGTACGTGTCCTTCCTTCCATGAACGGAGGCTACAAGGTAGCCCGCGGGTCCGGTGATCCAGCGGCCAAGCTCCGTGTAGATTGCGACCTTTATGCCCTGAGGGGCGAGTATGCTCTCGTATTCCATGCGGACACCCTCACCGATTGCGTGGATGTCCACAGGTTTCTCGCTTGGCCTGTATGGTATCCCTATACCACCACCAAGGTCGACGATCTCGATGTTGATTCCGAGTTTCCTGAGTTCGACGACTATCTTGAAAAGCATGTTGGCAAGCTTCGGATAGTAGCCGTCGTCAAGGCAGCACGAGGCAGCCATGCAGTGGATCCCGAAGTGCTTTACGCCCTTCTCCTGAAGGGTGACATAGGCCTTTATCAGCTGGTCATAGGTCATGCCGAACTTGGTGTCTTTCTGGTTGCCCATGATCTGGCTGGTCATGGAGAAGGAGCCCGGATTGTATCTGAGGCAGACCGTGTCCGGTATCCCGCAGGAGCGCTCAAGCACCTCTATCTGGGTTATGTCATCCAGGTTGATTATTGCCTTGGCGGCAACAGCGGTCCTGTATGCCTTGAAGGAGGTCTCATTGGATGTGAACATCATCTTCCTGCCGTCCAGACCGCAGGCACGGCTCATGACGACCTCTGAGATGGAGGCGCAGTCCGTTCCGCAGCCAAGCGATGCAAGGAGTCTGATGATGGCAGGAGTCGGGGTAGCCTTGACCGCGAAGCACTCGGTGAAGCCCCTGTTCCATGAGAAAGCCTTCTGAAGCGACTTCACGGCATTCCTGATTGCCTTCTCGTCATAGACATAGAAAGGCGTGCCGAAGCGCGTCCTCCACTCCTTTGCCTGTTCCAATGTGAATGGCACGTTCTTCTTCACCAAGGACTCCCCTCAGAGTTTTCTGAGTTCCGCCTCCAGAGCGGTCTTCGAATTCGTCTTCTCGTCCCTTTCCTTTATGATCCTTGCAGGGCAACCTGCAACGACCATGTTGTCAGGGACATCCTCTATGACAACGGCACCTGCTGCTACAACGCAGTTCCTGCCGACCTGCACTCCTTCGATTATAACAGCATTCGCACCGACAAGTGTACCGTCACCAATTGTGACGGGTCTGGCCGATGCAGGCTCGATCACTCCGGCAAGCACGGCTCCGGCACCGATGTGGCAGTTTCTGCCGACGGTGGCCCTGCCTCCAAGGACAGCACCCATGTCGATCATGGTTCCCTCTCCGATGACGGAGCCAATGTTGATGATGGCACCCATCATTATCACTGCCCTGTCCCCGATCTCAACCTGCTCACGGATGACGGCACCCGGCTCGATTCTGGCGTTGATGTTCTTCTTGTCCAGCATCGGGATGGCGGAATTGCGGCAGTCGT
>JAFVFA010000252.1 GCA_017475725.1 Spirochaetales bacterium | reverse complement strand
GGCCCTCAAGGGTGCTAGGACTTCGGCCATTGTTCCTGCTGAACGGGATCTCGTTGATAGCCTTGCAGATCTTCTCGATCGTGGCCTTGTCCACATGCTCCCCATCCAGGAAGTACCTTGCGTTTGCGTTGTTGTGGGTCTTGAAGAGCTTCACGTCATCCACATCGTGCATAAGGGCAGCCAGGGAGACAATATCCATATCGCAGCCGGGACACTCCTTGGCGATCTTCAACGCATTCTTGTAGACCCTCAGAGTATGGGCCTCATCATGTCTTCCATTAAAGCCTGCAAATATGACTCTGACATATCCGAAGGCATCTCCGACAACGTTTGCGTAATTTCATTAGAATTCCTCCTTGTTTTTTGGCTGAACCACCCCTTCTCACAAATTTGGATGGCAGGTTCCCACATTGGGAATTATGGCACAACTTATGAAATGGGAAACAGTTATTTTAGGATTCCTTGAAGACGCGCATCATCTCGCCGGTCAGGCTGTAGTCGTCACTTTGGAGGATTATGTCCTTTTTGGACCTCCATTCGGCCACCTTGAGCTCGGAGGAGTCCATTGTGATCTCATCTGAGCCGTCGACCTCGCAGTAGAAACCTGCAAGAAGGTCATCGACTATCCCCCATGGCTGGGACTTGTAGTAGCGGATGTTCTTGACCTTCAGGCCCGTCTCCTCCATCACCTCGCGCTCCACCGTCTCCTCCAGGGTCTCGCCGATCTCGGTGAAGCCCGCCACAAGGGCGTAGTTGGTGGCGTTCGGTCTGTTGTACTTGGTGACCAGTAGCTTGTCACCGTTGGTCACGCCGACTATCACGGCAGGCACAAGACGAGGATAGATAAGATTGCCGCACTCGCACCTCAGCGCCCTCTCCCTGTAGTCAAGTGACGTCCTCTTTCCGCAGCGTCCGCAGAAGCGGTTGGATGAGTACCAATGGTAGAGATGGAGCGATGTGAAGATGGCGAACATCGTGATCCTTTCGGCCTTGCCTGAGGAGCGCACATCACGCACCTTCATGTAGGAGAAACCAGGCAACTCCAAAGAGACATCGGAGGCATAGCCATAGAGGAAGTAATCCACCTCTCCATCTATGCTGAACAGGTAGATGACATCGTCCTGTGAGACGACATCAAGGTCCTTGAAACACGGCAGGGAGATGCCGTCAGTGAAGACCGAGTCACGGTTGAAACTCAGCACGAAACTGTCAGGGGAAGCCTTCTTCTCCGGAAGATAAGGATTCAAAAGCTTGTGTGGATAGATGTCCTGAATCATTGCAAACCCCCAATATTACTCAGCCTTAAACAGAAAACAGATTATCGATTAGATTTACTTGTTCAGCGCCTTGACTGCGTCGAACTCCCTCTTCGTCACATGGCAGTAGCCGCTTGGATTCTTGATCAGATAGTCCTGGTGGTACTCTTCTGCCTCATAGAAGATGTGCAGTAGTCCGAGCTCTGTGTAGAAGGAAGGATGCCTTGATTGCTCTGCCCCGACAATTCCATTGAGCTCTGCAGCCAGAGATGGATCGCGGTAGTAGACACCGGTCCGGTACTGGTCTCCGATGTCATGGCCCTGACCGTCGTTGCGCTCAGGATCAATGCATATGAAGTAGGCCTTCATGATGGTCTCAAGGGACAAGACAGAAGGGTCGAAAGTCACACGGACGCACTCCCTGTAGCCGGTGTCCCCATGCTTGACCATGACGTATGTTGGGTCAGCGATCCTGCCGTTGGCATAGCCGACCTCGGTCTGCACCACACCGTCCAGCATCTGGAGGGCACGCTCCATGCCCCAGAAGCAGCCGCCAGCAAGATAGAGCACCTTGCATCCTGCAGGTGCAACGTAGAAGTCGTCACGTCTTGTGAGCATCGAATCCTCAGCCATAGTCTCCCCCTCCTGAAAGCGATTACCTAGGGTCCTCAACCAGACGCTTTCCGAAGTCCTTGGCGTGCTCCAGGTTCTGGTTGATCTTAGTCATGTGGGAATAGAAGTACTCGTTCGCCACAGGGATGTTCTTAGCCGTGAAGATCCTTCTCAGACCCACAACCGTCCTTCTGGACCAGTTGGAGGTTGTGAACAGAACCACAGCTCCCACCTTCTCAGGCAGGATGCTCTCTGCGTATGCGCGGAGTTTCGGGTCCATCACGTTGGCGTAAGGGGCGCCGCCCAGGAAGAGCACATCGACGTACTCCTGCAGAACAGGCTCGTCATCTATCGAGAAAGCCTGCACTCCTGCACCTTCCGCTATCGCCTCAGCTATTCTCCTGGTTCTTCCGAACTTTGAAAGATACCTGACTGCTACTGACATATTATCCCCCTTGTGAGGTCCCCAATCCTTTATCCTGTGAACGAATTACAATGACAAAAACTACTATTCTGGAAAACTCACTTCTTTGTGATGTATCCCAGTGAAACCAGCATCTCTGCGGCCTCCACTCCACCACCGGCTGCACCGCGCAGTGTGTTGTGGCTCAGTCCGACGAACTTCCAGTCGTAGATGCTGTCCTCTCTCAGACGGCCGATGGAGACACCCATGCCTCTCTCGTAGTTGACGTCAAGAGCAACCTGAGGTCTGTTGTCGTCCTCAAG
>JAFVFA010000024.1 GCA_017475725.1 Spirochaetales bacterium | reverse complement strand
GAAGGAGGCCTCCTTGCTGCGCATGGCCTGGTTTGCCCCAGTCGCGAATCTGTGGCACTCATCCCTGACGGCGATCAGGACCCTCAGCCCCTCGTTGCTGTGGTCCAGTCTGAGATCAGGGCGGTCATCATCGAAGACTATCGTCTCGTACCGCTTTGCAAGCCCGACTACAGGCACATCGGCAAGGCCAAGGTCATCAAGGACATCCCTTGCGATGTTGACCTGTCCCTTTCCTCCGTCAATCATTATCAGGCCGGGTTTCTGAAGGTTCTCGTTTATGACTCTGGAGTATCTTCTGTAGACGGCTTCACGGATGGCACCGAAGTCATCGATGGCTCCATTCAGCGATTTTATGTTGAATCTTCTGTATCCAGCCGGATTTGGATTACCGTTTACGAATGATATCAAACTTGCAACGGTGAACTTTCCGTTGAGCTGAGCTATATCGAAGCCCTCGATGAGCTCCGGAGGCTCCTCCAGGTTGCAGATCTCCTGCAGTATCTCAAGGGCCTTGGTGTTGTCCTTGCTCTTGAGCCGCTTCTCGACATCCCTCGAAGCGTTCTCCGCAGCCATCCTGAGGATCCTGAAGTCACGCCCCTCCTTGGGGACGAAGACCTTGACATCCCTCTTCAGGAAGTCATTGAAGTACTTGGATATCAGCTCTATGTCGATCTCATGTGAGACATATATCTCGGACGGAATCTGCCGACCGTCCTCATAGTACTGCGTAAGGAAGTTGAGAAGCGTCTCGGATTCATCTCCGAACGTCTGTGCCCTGTAGAGTGCACGTCCGATGAGCTTACCCTCCCTGAACTGCATTAGGGCAATGGTGCAGAGAGGACTTCTCATCTCGATCGCCGCATAGTCACGGCTCTCCGTATTGGAGTAGTCCTCCACCATCTGGGCCTTGGACACGCTCTTGACCGCCATGAGCATGTCCCTCTTCCTGGCGGCCACCTCGTACTGCATCTCCTTGGAGGCGAGCATCATCTCATCGCGCAGCTGTTTCTCCAGGTCATCGTTCCTTCCGGTGAGGAAGCCTCTGATCTTGTCTATGCTCTTGGAGTACTCCTCCTTTGATATCTTGCCGCAGCAGGGGGCGCTGCACCGGCCTATGTGGTAGTAGAGGCAGGGCTGCTTTCTGGGCCTGAGAGGGGTGGAGCATTTCCGAAGGCTGAAAAGCTTGTCGATGAGGTCCATGTACTGGTTTATCTTGCCTGCCTCAGGATACGGACCGAAGTACTCTGACCCATCCTTGATTATCCGTCTGGTGGTGAACACCTTGGGGAAGCTCTCCTTGGTTATGCGGATCATGGGATAGCTCTTGCCGTCCTTGAGCAGGATGTTGTAATGGGGGTTGTACTTCTTGATGAGGTTGTTCTCCAGAATCAGAGCCTCGTAGTCGTTTCCGGTGATAACATGGTCGATGTCCCTTATCTTCTCCACAAGGGCTTGGGTCTTGCGGTCCCTGTTAGGAAGGAAGTACTGGCTCACACGCTTTCTCAGACTCTTGGCCTTGCCGACATAGATCACCGTCCCTTTCTCATCCTTCATGAGATAGCATCCTGAGTTCAGGGGAAGAGCATGAGCCTTGGCCTTGGCCTTCTCGAAGTTGGCCTTTCTCTCCCGGATCTCCTTCTCGGTGAGTTGCTTGTCAATCTGGTATGTAAGTTCGGCCTCAAAGGCGTGCTTGTCCATGAATATGATTCTATTGCCTTTTCAGCTCTTTTCCAAGGCATGTCTTGTTGAAACGCACTCCGTTGCAGTATCATCTTGCCATGACATCAATCGAAGAGTTCGTGCAGTCCATCCCATACCTCACCTTCCAGCAGAGAAGGATGCTCAAGGAGCAGGCGCAGGACCTTGCCCTTTGGGGTCTGGAAGGTGCGGATTCAAGCATCCAGACCCTTTGGCCGGAGGACTACAACAGGACATCAAAGAACGATGTGATAAAGTTGTACAGCAAAGTGATGGCTCATATCAACAACATCAGAAATATTCCGATAGATTATTCATCGTTCAAGCCATCATATGATTTCAGAGGTAAGGACAGCAACATTGTCAAAGACTTCCTCTCCCCAGAAAGGATAATGGGAAGATGCCCCTGCCCAAGGGACGGGGAGCAGACCAGGTGCTGCAATCTCAAGACCCTGGACGCCGTCCAGCAATGTGCTTTCGCCTGCGCCTACTGCTCCATACAGAGCTTCTACTCGAGCAACGAGATCAGGGTTCTCTCGGACCTGGGACGGCACCTTGACGGCATGGTGCTGGATGAAGGTACCTGGCACATAGGAACAGGCCAGAGCTCCGACTCCCTTCTGCTTGGGGATGACTACGGAACGCTCTCCGCACTTTCGTCCTTTGCAAAGAGGCACCCGGATGTCGTAATTGAGCTGAAGACCAAGTGCGCCAGGACGGACTGGCTATCCTTGGACCTTCCGAGGAACATAGTCTCCACATGGTCATTGAACGCAGAGACCCCTGCCCTGAAGGAGGAGCATCTGGCCGCAAGTCCCAAGGCACGGATCGAGGCCGCGGCCAAGTGCGCAGGTACAGGTCATCTTGTAGGCTTCCACATCCATCCGATGTTCTTCTTCAACGGATGGGAGAAGGAGTATTCCGAACTGGTCAGGAATGTCGTGGACAGCGTTGATCCTGATGATGTCGTGATGGTCAGGATAGGGACACTGACCTTCACCAAGCAGAACCTGAGGACCCTTAGGCAGTCAGGGCGGCCGACAAGGGTCACACAGATGCCACTTTCACCAATAGCAGGGAAATACTCATACGACCTGGACACGAAGCGCAGGATGTTCTCCCATGTCTACGGATCGTTCCCCCAGGACTGGAAGGACAAGGTCTTCTTCTACCTGTGCATGGAGGACCCTTCACTCTGGGAGCCGTGTCTGGGGAGGTCATACTCCTGCAATGCGGACTTCGAGGCTGACATGAAGAGGCACTATCTCGGCAAGATCCGGTCCTGACGATCAGAGAAGACCCATTCGGGAGAGCAGGACGGCAATGCCTGCACTGCAGGCGGTCTCCGTTCTCAGAACCCTGGACCCCAAAAGCATGGGTCTGTATCCGTTCCGACTGAACAGCGCCCTTTCCCTGTCTGACCAGCCACGTTCCGGGCCAATTGCAAGAACGGTCTCCTTTCCCACACTTGCGGAACTGAGCGGCACAGCGCCCACCACGTTGTCCAGCATGATTGCATCAACGTTCTCCGAGCAAGACTCTTTAACCATTTTGATGGCCCCATCTGCAGTGTTTGCAAACAAAACTTCAGGCATCCCTGCATGAGAGGACTGCATAGCCCCATCAAGTAAGTACAATTTATATTCGCCTGTCTTGTAGAGATTACTTGAGAGGTACGATTTCTCCCCTGTATCAGATCCACAGAGTATGATCCTTCCGACACCAAGGCTGACGGCCTCTCTGAGGATCCTCTTCATGCAGATTGGCCGCACCTGCGCACACAGAAGCGTAACCGGATGAAGTGACGGCACACACTTGGGTTCATAGGATATCCGGACTCCCTGGTCCGACATTGACAGGACCTGGGCCTCTCCTTCACTCCTGTTGATGATTCCCATCTTGAAGCAGTCACCGACAGAGAGCTTCAGCACTCCGGTGATGTGCTTGGCCCTGTCATCTGATGCAGGTATGAGACCGTTCTCCGGCATTTCATCGAAAAGGATTATGTTCATGAGAATGATGATAGCATAAAGGCGAAATGCTTCACAGTTGAAAATCGGCCTGTTTTAGTATAAAATTTTTCTACTCTGTCTTATGAAGAAGAAACTGTTGCTTTTGACATTCGCCCTGTTCTTCATGGCGTCAATGCTCTTTCCTCTATTCGCCCAGTCACAGGGGGAGACCCTCAAGGTGCTCATCGATCCGGGCGAGGACAAGGTGATATTGAATCCATACACCGCATCGGACAGCAACAGCATAATCATAATGCTGAACCTCTACGAGGGCCTGTTCGAGTACGACTATGCAACAAGCGAGGCGAAACCCGCAATAGCGGAGCGGTACAGCATAACGGATGACGGCCTAAGATGGACCTTCAATCTGAGGCCCGCCAAGTTCTCCGATGGGACGGAGATCACATCATCCACCTTTGCGGATTCATGGAACT
>JAFVFA010000251.1 GCA_017475725.1 Spirochaetales bacterium | reverse complement strand
CCCGTCGGTCCGACGATGGCAACCTTCATGCCGGGCTCGACCTTCGCCGAGAAGTCGGGGATGATGGTCTTGTCCGGATCGTATCCGAAGCGCACATTGCGGAACTCGACCTCTCCACGGATATGGGCGGGGTCAAGGAGGCTGGGCTTCGAGGACTCGTCCTCCTGCTCCTCCTCTTCAAGGAAGGTGAAGACGCGGTCGGCACTTGCAGCTGCCATCTGGAGCGAGTTCATTGCCTGGGCGACCTGCGAAAGCGGGTTCTGGAACAGATTGACGTAGACCATGAAGGCGGTGATGGTGCCGAATGTCATGCCTGCCTTCCCGTTTGCAAGCAGAAGTCCACCCACAAGGCAGACGCCTGCGTAGGAGATGTAGGAGATCAGGGACATCAGCGGCTGCATGTTGCCGCCAAGGGCCTGGGCTTTGAACATGGTCCAGTGAAGGCGCTCGTTGGACTCGTCGAAGACCCTTCCCTTTTCAGCCTCCGCATTGAAGGCCTTGACCACAAGGTGCCCGGAGAAGGTCTCCTCTATTATGCCATTGAGCTCTCCGACCTGCTTCTGTCTCTTGTGGAACTGCGGCATGGCAAGGCGCATGACGAACATCAGGACCATCATCACAAGGGGTATGGAGGCAAGCACGGTCAAGGCCAGCTGCCACTTTGTGTAGAACATGGCCACCAGGACGCCAATGAGCATCATGACGGAATGGAACATCATCGTCACGGCCTGCTGTGTTGACTGGCCTATCTGGTCAACGTCGTTGGTGATGATCGACAGGGTGTCACCATATGCATGGCTGTCGAAGTACTTGAGTTTCATCCTGTTGATCTTGTTTGAGAGCTGCGTCCTGAGGCCCTTGGAGTACTTCTGTGTGACGGTGTTCATTATGAACCCTGAAATGTAGCTCAAAATTGCGTTTGTGCCGTAGAACACGATGAGCACCGTTGCGTAATGGGCCACCAAGCCAAGGTCTATCGACCTGGTCGCGGCACCTCTTGTGACCTCGTTGGTGAACTTGGACAGCCACTGCGGTGCGATTATCGATATCACAACGGAGATTGCGACACAGGCAAAGGACACAAGGATCTGGACGTAGTAAGGCTTCATCGAGCCGACTATCTTCCTGATGTTGGAGCCAAGATCCACCTTCGGCTTTCTGTTCATCTGCGGCATATTCCGAGCTCCTCCTCTGAAAGCTGTGACAGGGCTATGTCCCTGTAGGTCTTGCAGGTCTCAAGAAGTTCAGAATGGGTCCCCTTACCCACCATCCTTCCGGAGTCCACCACTATGATCTGGTCTGCATCCATTATTGTGCCTATCCTCTGGGCCACTATCAGCCTTGTGGACCCGTCGTTCATCCCCTTCAGGTTGGACCTGACCTTGCGGTCAGTCCTGTAGTCCAGGGCGGAGAACGAGTCATCGAAGATGTAGATCTCCGGGTGGACGGCAACCGCCCTGGCTATGCAGAGTCTCTGCCTCTGGCCTCCGGAGACGTTCTTTCCTCCCTGGGAGATTTCGAACTCGTACTTCTCGTCCTTGGACTCGATGAACTCTGTGGCCTCCGCTATCCTGCAGGCCTCCCTGATGCCGTCCATGTCCAGATCCGGGTTCCCAAGGGCAACGTTCCTGGCGATGGAGCCCTTGAAGAGGAAGCCCTTCTGCGGCACGTAGCCTATCCTGGACCTCAGAGTGCTCTGCCTGATGTCCTTGACGTTGACCCCGTCAACAAGGACCTCTCCCTCTGTGGCATCGAAGAACCTCGGAATCAGGTTCACGATGCTCGTCTTGCCTGAGCCGGTCGCCCCTATGAAGGCCACGGTCTGGCCGGGCTCTGCCCTGAACGAGATCCCCTCCAGGGCATTGCTGTCGCCGTCAGGGTATTTGAAGGCGACATTCCGGAACTCCACTGTGCCCTTCTCCGTCAGAGGCTTCTCCACCTCGGGATCCTTGATTGAGACCTCGGTCCCCAGGACCTCGTTGATTCTGTTCGCGCAGACGGAGGCCCTTGGCCAGAGGATGAACATCATCATGAGCATCATGAAGGACATTATTATCTGGCTTGCCAGTGTGGAGAACGACGTCACCGTGGCGTAGTCTATCTGCCCCTGGTTGATGAGATTGGCACCAATCCAGTAGATGGCCATCGTTATTCCATTCATTATTATCATCATGACCGGGCTCATCAGGGACATGACCCTGCCAGTGAATATGTGCGTTCTGGTCAGGTCGTCGTTGGCCTTGTCGAACTTCTCCTGCTGGTATGCCTCCGCATTGAAGGCCCTGATGATCCTTATTCCCGTGAGGTTGTCACGTGCAACACCATTGAGCCTGTCTATGAGCTTCTGGATCCTCTTGAACCGCGGCAGCACCGTGACCATCATGAACATGATGAATACCAGCAGTACGATGATCGAGACGGCGGTTGCAATGGTCAGCTGGGTGCTGGATGCCCTTATCTTCAATATTGCCCACACGGCGGTCACCGGGGCGGCGAATACCATCCTCATCATCATGACATTGGTCATCTGGACGTTCTGGATGTCATTTGTCGTCCTTGTTATGAGACTGGCGGTCGAGAACCGGCTCATCTCGGCAAGGGAGAAGGACTCGACCTTCCGGTACACTCTGGTCCTGATCCTTGTGGACAGGTCGGCCGATATCAGACTGGCCAGAATGGCTATCTGCAGCTGGGCAATGACCATGAGGCCCGCAAAGGCCACCATCTTGCCGGCACATCTCCAGATGTCTCCCGTTGTGGTCTGCGCCACGGCCCTGAACATCTCCATGGATTCGGCCGGCACCATTCTGCTGGAAGCTGCAAGCTGAAGCGCACCGTCCCAGCCCAGAGTCTCTATTGCCTGGGCGAACTGGTCCCCAAGCAGACCCGGGTTGTTGTGGTAGTTGACGTACATTATGGACTGGATTATGTCCTTG
Source organism: Spirochaetales bacterium (assembly GCA_017475725.1). Lineage (GTDB taxonomy): Bacteria > Spirochaetota > Spirochaetia > Sphaerochaetales > Sphaerochaetaceae > UBA9732. Next base: position 5,277 of record JAFVFA010000251.1, on the reverse strand, counting down.
ATCCCATCGACGACGGACATGGTGCACCAGACCTGGAGAAATGTGAGTGCCAGGACCAGCACAAGGGCTATCCAGTCGCGTATCCTCATGTTCCTGTAAAGCTTAAACACAGCGGTCCCCCTTGTTGAGTTCGGACATTGCATGCTTCACGCTGCAGAGGATCCTGAGCAGTGTCTCCATGTCCTCTTTCCCTACCTTCTCTATTACCTTTGCCGTATATTCCACAAATTCCTTCCTCTTCTCCTCTGCCCTCTTCCTTCCCAGGGGTGTGAGTCTGACAACGGTCTTCCTGCAGTCCTTCTCAGACATGACCCTCTGGACAAGGCCCAGACCCTCAAGCTTCTTGAGGGCCGCGGCAATCCTGGCGGTGCTGACCCCGGAGACCTTGGCCAGGTCCCCTGCATAGACGACCTTCCCGTTCTGGTCGTAGAGGTACCCCACAATCAGCCCCAGGCCCTCGTTGTTCCTGTTGGCCCGCTTGACGTCCTTGAAAGGCCCCAAAGAGTAGAACTCAGACAGAAAGCGATCTGCATACTCCAGATCAAGGTTCTTGTCCATGATTCCTCCGAAAATAAAGCTAACAATGTTAGCAAACCAAAGGAAAGATACACATTCCCTCGACATGCGTCAATGCCCCTCCGCCCCTTTCTTTTGTATGGTCTACCTTCTGATTATTTGTTATTATGGAACCATGGCTTATGAAGTGACCGCAACAAGGAAAAGACCTCAGAGATTCGAGGACCTGGTAGGGCAGGAGTTCGTGGTATCGACTCTGAAGAACGCCATTGAACAGGGCAGAATAGCGCATGCATACCTTTTCAGTGGACCAAGAGGCGTAGGGAAGACCACCAGTGCGCGCCTTCTTGCAAAGGCCCTCAACTGCGTGCACGGACCCACAGCCGAACCCTGCGGGGAATGCGACAACTGCAAGGGGATAGCAAAGGGCAGCAGCCTTGATGTGATCGAGATCGACGGTGCCAGCAACACGGGTGTAAACGATGTCCGCGTGATCAAGGAGGAGGTCATGTTCCCTCCCACATCATCACGCTACAAGATCTACATCATAGACGAGGTCCACATGCTCTCCCAGAGCGCCTTCAACGCACTTCTGAAGACCATAGAGGAGCCGCCTGAGTACGTGGTGTTCATCTTCGCCACAACAGAGACGCAGAAGGTCCCCGCCACAATCAGAAGCCGCTGCCAGCAGTTCAACTTCCAGCTGATCCCCCTAGAGACCATAAAGGGTCTTCTGGCCCAGGCGGCCACGGAGATGGGCATAGAGGCCGAGGACGAGGCCCTCTTCTGGATCGCGAAGGAGTCCACTGGCTCCATGCGTGACGCCTACACCCTTTTCGACCAGGTGGTGGCCTTCTCCAACGGCAGGATCACCCTTGCACAGATACGAGAGAAGCTGGGCCTTGTAGGGGTTGACCGCATCAACGCCATAATGAAGGACGTCCTCTCCAAGAGCAACGGTGAGGCCCTGACCAAAATCCAGGCTCTTCTTGCAAAGGGCGTGAGCATAGACCAGATCATAAAGGACTTCACGGAGTACTTCCGCTCCCTTCTTCTTATAAGGAAGGGCGTCAGGAGCGAGAACGTCATTGGGGAGCAGCTCTCAAGCTTCCCAGAGGAGATTCTGAACGCATACAACGAGGAGCAGCTTGAGGCTGCCCTGGACATGTTCCTCAACCTCTACAGGGACATCAGATACTCCCTCAATCCGCGCTTCGAGCTTGAGCTTGCCATATCCAAGCTCTCCAAGCTCCGCTATGTGGCATCCACAGCCAGTGTGATAGAGCAGCTGGCAAGGCTGAAGAACGACCTGATCAACGGAACCATAACGCCACTGAACCCATCTCTTGCAGACCAGAGGAGCGTGGAGCCTGAGAAGGGCCCGGCAGCCGCACCGGCGGCCCAGCCTTCTTCACAGGAGCTTGAGACAGAGCCTGTCGAGGTCCAGCCAGAGCAGCATCAGGAGATGCAACCCGCACAGGAGCCGGAACCTGCTCCGGAGCCAGAACCTGCCACAGAGCCGGAACCGGCACCCGAAGCTAAAGCCGCCGACTGGAAGCCGGAGGACATCCAGGACCTTCTGCCGCAGGGAACCCAGAAGGTGGAGAACACCGAGGACGGCCTTGTGCTGACCTTCAACAACAAGTTCTTCTACCAGATGGCATACAGGAATCTGGTGAACGTCAGGGAGAAGATACAGCAGAGAACATCGCCGGACCTCAATGTGGTCCTCTCTTATTCCGAGAACATAATGGATGCCCCTGCCCCGGCCCCAGAGCCGGAACCGGTCCCCACTGCAGAGGAACCCCACGCAGATTCCGCTCCGGAGGCGGCTGCCTCCGAGGAGGCCACAACAGCCGTGGTCGAGGAGCCTGCGGAGACAGTGGAGACGGAGGAACCGGAGGTCGTTGAGCCATCCGCCTGCGAGAAGCCGCAGAACGAGAAGAGAACCGAGGAGCAGAGGAATCTGCTGAACGACCTCATGCTCTGCTTTGACGGAAGGGAGGAACGCTGATGAGCGGAATAAACCCATTTGAACTGTTGAAGAACATGAACCAGATAAAGAGCCAGGCGGAGGAGATGAAGGCCAAGATCGCGGCCATCAGATGCACCGGCTACGCCGGAGGCAACATGGTTACTGCTGTCGCCAACGGGAACATGGAGATAGAGAGCGTCAAGATAGACCCCGAATTCGCCAAGTCCAGCAGCCCGGACCTGATAGAGGTCATGGTCACCGCAGCCGTGAACACGGCCCTGAAGAACGTCAGGGACAGGATACAGGAGGAGGCTGGGCAGACCATGTCCCAGTACGGATTGAACCTATGACAGCGTTGGACAACCTCTCTAAGCTTCTTTCAAGGCTTCCTGGAGTCGGACCCAAGAGCGCATCAAGGATTGCGTTCTCCCTCATAAACACCTCTAGGGAGTACAACGACCTTCTGGCCGCCAGCATCGCTGAGATCAAGGACAAGGTCCATGCCTGCTCAATCTGCGGCTCATTCACGGAGGATGACCCCTGCCCCGTCTGCTCAGACCCCATGAGGGACAGGACGATGCTCTGCATAGTCGAACAGCCGCAGGACGTGATAACAATCCAGGGAAGCGGAGCCTACAACGGCCTGTTCCATGTGCTTGGGGGAGCCATCAACCCCCTCAACGGAGTGGGTCCTGAGAACCTCAGCTTCGGCAAGTTGATGGAAAGGATCAACGAGGGCGGCTTCAAGGAGATAATAATAGCCACGAACCCCACAGAGGAAGGCGATACCACCGCCCTCTACATCAGGCACATACTCAGGGACCGCACAGACCTGAACCTGACCAGACTTGCATCAGGCCTTCCGATCGGCGGAGATCTGGAATACGCGGACAGGACCACCCTGACCCGCTCGTTCAGGGGAAGGATCCGGTTCTGATTCCAGGTTATCCCTTTTCTTATTTTATTCCGCGCTCTCTGCAGATCGTCTCGTAGGCTTCCTGTATCTCACGGAACTTCTTTGTGGCATACTCCTTGAACTCGTCGGCCATGCCCTTGGCGGCCACGGTGTCAGGATGGTACTCCAGAATGAGCTTGCGGTAGGCCTTCTTTATCTCAGCCTCGGTTGCGCTTTCAGTAAGACCAAGGGTTGCATAAGCCTTTGAGGAACCCTTTACGTTGTAGTTGCGTCTGATGCTTTCGTGGACGGACTGCGCAAGGTGGAAGACCCTCACCGCATAGTCTATCAGCCTCTCCTCGTTGGCGGACATGCGCCCGTCGACCATCGCCACCCGGTAGAAGATGTCGATCATCATGGTCAGCAGCTGCGGAGAGGACTTGAAGTTCTCGTAGAACTGGTCCGCAAGGTTCTCGAAGGTTGCGTTCTGGGAGAGGGCCTGGTTGAAGATGCTCTGGGCGTACTGGTAGCTCTGGCCTGTCAGCTTCAGGTCATTGACCATGAACTCGTTGATCTTCCGGCGGGCACCGTCCGAGACGGAGCCGTCAGCGGATGCCAGCTTTGCCAGCATGGAGAAGGCCCCGACGAAGAAGACCATCTGCGACCTTGTGTAGCCGGTGTTGCGGAAATAGTAGCCGTTGGAGCGGTTTGATTCTGCATCCTCATATGAGGAGCCGTCAACGGAGGCGCTCCTGTCGATCATGTGACCGAACACGGCACCTGCTATGAGCCCCATCGGGCCTCCGAGGAAAAAACCTATGGTTGCACCTATGATCTTTCCGAACCAGGACATCGTTTGACTCCAATCAGAGCTTGTCGATCAGCATCGAGCACTTGCCGCTTGGAATCGGAAGGGTCTTTTTCTTCTTCTCCTCGAGGATCTCGATTGTGAAGTAGTAGAGCTTCTCGCTCTCAAGTCTGATCTCCCAACCCCTTGCGTTCTTGTTTCCGAGTATGGTGATGAGGTTTCGCTTCAGAGAGAGCTTCTCTATGCCCATGGCATCCAGATTCGGCACGGTCCAGTAGACGGTCTTCCTTGGCAGGGAGACGTCGAGCCCGATTATGTCCTCGATCATCAGGGTTATGGTCACAAGACAGGTCTGAGGAAGGAACCTCTTTCTTGGGAACTCCCCGTCTGCGGCAGGGATTCCCTCCCTTGTCGGAAGGTAGGCCTCCCAGACATCCCCCGGCTTGTCCCCTTCCGGATGGAGGGTGTCCAGGATGAAGTACATGTGACGGATCGCACACTCGCGGGCAAAGATGTACTCGCCGTACTTCTCAAGCCCCTTGACCACCCCATAGAGGTTGAACGGGACGACTGCGCCGCAGTAGCCGACGACGTTCTCCTTGAAGCAGGGTGAATCCACGCTGACGCTTGGGAAGGGGTTGTCCGTACCGAACACACCCGGGTCCTTCAGGTCCTCGATAAGGTAGGCTGCACGCTCGTCGTTAGGGATCTCGGACAGCATGGTCCAGTACGATCCGATCAGCTTGAGCGGGATGCGCTGCTCGTCGGCGTCCAGGTCGAAGTAGAAATGGGCTTCCGGATCCCACATCAGGTTGTTGATCCTTGTCTTGATGGAGAAGTAGAGCTTCTTGTACCTGAAGCTGAGCTCCTTGTCGTTCAGGATGTCACCGATCTCCGAGAGGTAGAATGCGTTGAGTGCCATGAGGGCGTTGAAGTCAACAGGATAGACGGTCCTCTCCCTCGGGATGTTTCCGGTGAGGCAGGCAGACACAGGGACAGAGAACAGTCCGTTCTCCTTCTGGAACATGGCCTTTACCCAGTTGAAGTAGTTCTCCAGGAACGGGACTATGTCCTTCAGACGCT
>JAFVFA010000250.1 GCA_017475725.1 Spirochaetales bacterium | reverse complement strand
GAAGAATCAGGACAAGGACAACCTGTTCGATGACATCATTGCGGTGACAATCACCTGCATCAGGGACACCGTTCTGATTCTGGACAAGGACCACAAGCCTCTGAGGAACATAATAGTCTGGATGGACGAGAGAAGGGCTAAGGGCCTGCCAACACCACCGTTCCTGCACAAGCTTCTGTTTGCGTCAGTGGGAATGACAGAGACCATAAACCTTCTGTACAAGAACGCATTCTGCAACTGGATAATGGAAGAGGAGCCGGAGCTCTGGGAGAGGACGGACAAGTTCGTCATGCTCTCATCGTACATGAACTACAGGCTCACAGGCACATTGAAGGATGGGGCAGCCAATCAGGTCGGGCATATCCCATTCGATTACCGCAACAGGAGATGGATGGGCAAGGGGCTTTCGCGCTGTGTGGCTGACATCCCCAAGGAGAAGCTGGTTGACCTGGTGGATTCACCGGGCGAGGTGGGACGCATAAACGCGGAGACAAGCAGGCGTACAGGCATCCCTGAGGGCATCCCCTTGATCTCCACCGGAACCGACAAGGCCTGCGAGTCCCTTGGGCTCTCCGTCATCACCGAGGACAAGGCTGCGATCTCACTGGGCACTGCAAGCACAATCCAGTTCTGCAGCCCCCATTACTTCGAACCCTGTCCGTTCCTGCCTTCCTATCCCGCTGTAATGCCGGGCTTCTACAACGGTGAGTACCAGCTGTACCGCGGCTACTGGATTGTGACCTGGTTCATCCGCAACTTCTGCCAGAACGAGCAGATGATTGCTGCGGAGAAGGGTGTCCCGGTGGAGAGGATACTGGACTCGATGCTTGAAGGCGTTCCGGCCGGAAGCGGTGGCCTGGTACTGACTCCGCATCTCTCACCGGGGAACAACAACCCGTTCGCAAAGGGGGTCGTCATGGGTCTGAGCGACTACCATGACAAGGCCCACATCTACAGGGCGATAATCAAGGGCATAGACCTTGAGCTGTACCATGCCATGCTACGGATGCAGAAGCGCTCGGGCCAGCAGATAAAGGAGCTCTACATTGCAGGCGGCGGCTCGGTAAGCGACAGCGTGGTCCAGATCTGCTGTGATGTCTTCGGACTACCTGTTAAGAGGATCCAGACCCACGAGGCCAGCGGAATCGGGTCATCGATTGCCGCCTTCGTCTCCATGGGCGAGTTCAGCAGCTTCCGCGATGCGGTCAGGAGCATGGTCCATGACAAGGACGTCTTCACTCCGGACATGGAGAAACACAAGGTCTACATGGACCTCTACAACAGTGTCTACAGGCACATAGAGAAGGGCAACACAAAGTATTTCAGAAGACTCAGGAGATTCGGGAGGGAGGATCAGAACCTGTAGTCCCTTGCTTCGTGCTGGGCGGCGCGGTTCAGGTCCCGTTCCTTGATGGCGTCCTTTTTGTCGTGAAGTGCCTTTCCTCTGCAGAGGCTGACCTGCATCTTCATGAGGTTTCCCTTGAGATAAACCTTTGTCGGCACAAGGGTAAGGCCTTTCTCCTCGACCTTCCTCCTCAGGCGCTTGATCTCCTGCTTGTGGACAAGAAGCCTGCGGTTCCTGGACGGCTGGTGGTTGAAGATTGAGCCCTTGTCATAGGGCTGGATGGTGAAGCCGATCAGCCACATCTCCCCGTTGTCGATCTTCACGTAGGAGTCTGTGAAGGAGAAGCGCCCGGCTCTGAGTGATTTGACCTCTGTGCCCTCAAGGGACATGCCTGCCTCAAGGTCCTCCAGGACCTCGTAGTTGAAGTAGGCCTTTTTGTTGGTCTGAAGCGTCTTTATCTCGGTTTTCCTGTCCATTGCACCGCCTCAGTTCCAGGCTATCCTGAAGCCCATGAAGTCGCTGCAGAGCCTTCTGCTGGCAACACCTACGCTGTAGCGGTCAATGCTCTTCATGTCACTGACGTAGGAGCCGCCCTTGACCACCATGGCGGTCTGGACGTTGTAGGCGTTGAGGGTCTCCTCGATGTCAGCATCCGATATCCTTGCCAGTGGAATGAACCTTGTGCCCGTCATCTCCCAGACGCTTCCAAGCATGGCTGCAGGGAACTTCTCTGCGGTGGATGGCATAAGGGACTTCTGGAAGCCGCCTTCCGTGTCGGTGAGAGAGGCTGCAATCCACTGGTTCTCGGACGGAAGGTAAACGGTCACTCCGCTTATGGATGAGAGCCACTTGCAGAAGGCATCCGCCGCATACCAGCTGATGTTCCGTATCGGTCTGTTGGTGGCTGTTGTGAGAGACAGTGTTATGCCGTCAAGGTAGTAGTCGTCCACAAGGCCTGAGGCCATCAGGTTGTCCTTGTTTGAAAGTGCCCAGTCAGGGTTCGCAGCAGTGAATAGGGCGTATTGGTATTCGGTTATGCAGTATGCACTTATGTTGAACGGCTCGGTGTGGACAAGCTCTCCGGCCTCCATGACCGCCGGATAGGATGCAGTCACCTCGCGGCCATTGGAGAAGTCCGCGGCCGGGATTGTGAATCCGTCTATGCTTATAACATCGGTCTTGAGCTTTGTTGACTTTGCTGTGACTGTTGGGGCCTCCGCGTCGGCAACACCGACGGTTGAGCTCCCATCAAGCTGTGAGTATGGGCTGTCCATAGAAACGCCAAGGCTTGAGAGGGCTGCCTCTGAATCCTGGTGCATCTCCTCTGTGGTGACGAACTGAAGTGCGGCTTTGAGCACATCGGCATCGTAGGCTGAACCGCAGCTCTGTGCGTACTGGGTGTAGATCGGGGGATAGCGATGGACGTCATCGTACTCAAGGATGGCGCTGTAGCTGTCAACGTCCTCAAGGAGCTCCTTAGAACGGGAGGCCAGGGCCTCTGATGTGAGGCTTGCGGAGCTCGAGACCTTCTGAGTTCTGGGCAGAAGCCAGTTCAGGAAGACGGGATGTCCGACCTTGATTGTGAAGCTGTCGATCTCGTGGCCGTTGACGCGGTAGGAGACCTGATGCCTTCCGCTCTCGATCTTGGTGGTGAAGGGGGTTCCGCCCTTGTAGACATCGTCCACGTAGACTGCCACCACACCGGATGTGCTTGTGAATGTGACGCGCTTATGGCCGTCTATCATGTCGGGAAGGATGGCCACAAGGAAGACAAAGAGCACCAGACCCAGAGCGTAGGCCATTGTCAGCCACTTGCCCGGCTCCATGCCGAAGAGGGGTTTTATCTTGACTGGATCCACTTTCGGAAGATCCTTGTTTCTCCTGTTGAATTTCATGCCTCAAAGTTAACTTTATTGCCCGTTGTTGTCAACTTGAGCTATTGTCATTATAATTGCATCGAGGAATCGAGATATGCAGAAGGTATTTGACTGGGTACTGACCCGCACGGAAAGACATCTCACACGGAAGAAGGCCAAGAAGCTCTATGCCAAGCAGCACAGGACATTCGTAAGCGAACTTCTGGATTGGCTTGATGCCATCCTCTTCGCCGTTGTTGTGGTGTTCCTGATCAACCAGTTCCTCTTCCAGTTCTTCATAATCCCGTCCCCGTCAATGCAGGACACGCTGCTTGTAAAGGACAGGGTTCTTGTCTCCAAACTGACCTATGGCATAGAGACGTTCCCGCAGGGGCCCAAAATCCTTGACTCAAGGATCCCGGACAAGGATGACATAATCACTTTCTGCAATCCGCAGTACGAGAGCAAGGGGCCGGTGTTCAACGTCCTGAGCACGCTGATCTACATGATATCGTTCTCGCTGATCAACATAGATGTCGACGAGCAGGGTAACATGAGGGAGAAGCTCCTTGTGAAGCGCAGCGTCGGTGCCGCGGGTGACACGGTGACGTTCGTAGAGGGAAACTCCTACATAAAGCTTGCAGGGACAGACACTTATGTTGATGAGATGACATACAGGTCAGAGAACGGCCTTGTGTCTGCACCGAAGAGGACCATATCTTCCGGGACCTATGTCTGGTACAATGCCATGGGCAGGATCAACGGTCTGACAGCGGAAGGTGTCTCCAGCTCCAACGTCCCCAGACATCTGGTCTCCGACTACCAGGCCCTGGACGACTCCGTCTCCTTCACGGATCTGTACGAGTACAACAAGCAGACCCAAATCGGTCGCATGATGGCCGACCCGACCAACATGGAGGCAAGAAGCACCTGGGCGAAGTACGATACCGGTGTCTATGTCCCGGAGGGCCATGTGCTTCCCTTGGGCGACAACCGTGACAACTCCCAGGACGGGCGCTACTTCGGACCCATCGACGCCGACAACATCAACGGCCGTGTCACATTCAGGATCTGGCCTCTCAACAGAATCAGCGGACTTGTGGGAAAATGATGGACAGCTTCCTTGAAGCGTTCGATTTCAGCAAGGAGACATCCCTTTACATCCATGTGCCTTTCTGCACATCAAAATGCTCTTACTGTGCATTCTATTCGGTTCCATGCACCAATGATGCGGAGAGACGCCAGGCACAAATGATGTCCTATGTGGACAGGCTTTTGTCTGAAATCGGGGCAGTAAACGCAAGAATGGACCATAGACCATACAGGACCGCCTTCATCGGGGGCGGCAATCCGGGATGCCTGGGCCCTGAGCTTCTGGGAAGGGTCGCGGAGGCTGTCTGCGCAAACGGCAGGCCCGAGGAGTTCTCCGTTGAGATGAATCCGGAAAGCCTTTCGGAGGGGCATTTCCCCCTGTTCGGAAGGTTCTTCACCAGACTCTCGATGGGTGTGCAGAGCCTGGACCAAAGGGCCCTGAGGTTCCTTGGCAGGAACGCTGACATGGAGCAGACCAGAAGAGGTCTGGAGCTTTCACAGAGACTCCGTTCGGCGACAGGCTGCACCCTGAGCTACGACCTCATCACCTGCCTTGGCTCCTGGCATGATGAGCTTGCAGATGTCAGGGAGATCACCGAACGCTATCCGTCTGACCACCTGAGCGTCTACGCCCTGACCCTTGAGGAGGGGACTCCTCTCTACAGGATGGACCCTGAACTGCCCGACTCTGAAGGTCAGTTCGAGATACTTTCACGGATCTGGGAGCTGCTTGAGAGAAGGGGCTTTGAGCACTACGAGGTCTCGAACTTCGCGAAGCCGGGCCACAGATGCATCCACAACTGCCGTTACTGGGACTACAGACAGTACGTGGGACTTGGTCCCGGGGCTGCCTCAACGGCCTTCGATTCCCTAAACAGCGTTACCAGGTTCAACTTCAGGCCCGATGTTGCTGCATACTGCGCCGAAGGTCCGTTCCAGGGTGTGGAGACCGAGAGGCTGGACAGGAAGGAGGCTCTGGAGGAGCTTGTCCTGATGGGCCTCAGGTACAAAGGAGGTCTGGATACGGAAAGGGTTGAGGAGCTTTCAGGCAGGGCTCTGGATTTTGGGGGAATGGCCCTTGAGGGCTATCATCTTGAGGGCAAACGCCTTGTCCCTGACGACACCGGCCTGATGACGGCAGATGCCGCCGCGTCAAGAGTGATGGACTTTGTACCCGACTTATATTGACAGTAAAAATAGTGTCATGGTAAATTCGTAGGGTATTCTTATTTTAAAATACAGAGGTTTTATATGTCAGGTCATAGCAAATGGGCAACCATCAAGCACAAGAAGGGAATCGCTGACCAGAAGAGAGGTCAGAAGTTC
>JAFVFA010000249.1 GCA_017475725.1 Spirochaetales bacterium | reverse complement strand
GTCCTTGAAGACAGGGACGTGGAGCCAGTCGATTCGGAGCGGTTCAAGGCTTTCAGCTCTTTCCTTGAAATTGTCAGGGAGAGGGCCTTCAGGCTTTCAATCCCTGAACTGCTTGAGCTTCTGTACATAGACGGAGGCTACAAGGCCTACCTGTCCTCCAATGATGACAGGAGAATCTTCGAGGAGCACTATGATTACCTGTATTCGTATGCTGTGCAGTACGAGGCAGAGGGCAGGGGCCTTTCGGATTACGCCAGATTCCTGAGAAATACCCTGGGCAAGGCTGACAAGCTGCCTGAGACCAGCGTCCTTAAGCGTGAGCGCTCGGGTGTCCAGATAATGACGGTCCACAAGTCCAAGGGACTGGAGTTCAAGGTCGTGATCTTCGCGGGGATTGGAGGCACGAACCAGAACGACAAGGACAGCTATGTCTTCGAGTACAACGGGAATCTGATAGCCTCGGAGAACAGGGGGGTCCAGAAGCTGCTGGAGAAGGACCGCAAGGACCGAGAGCTGGCGGAACTGAAACGTGTGATGTATGTTGCCCTGACCAGGGCAAAGGACCATCTGATCCTTGTTGGAGGATACAAGGTCAACAAGGGAGGGGACATCAGCTCAGGTGATGTACTCAAGTGGTACATGGACGCAGTGGGGGCTGATGTCAGCACACATACCTGCGCCAACAGCGATGTGACGATTGAAGACATCTCCAAGACCAGGAGAATGGCTTGGACTCCATCTGTGGATTCCTGCCTCAAGGCCGCTGACCCTTCCTGCTTCACCGGGTTCAAGAGCCGCGCAACCCGAATGGGAGTCACAGACCTGAAGAGGCTCAGAAAGACAGATGATGGCTCAGATTCTTGTGTTGAACTGAAAAGATATGCTGTTGATTCCATATTGGGCACAGCCAACTTGCATGATAAGTTCGGAACCCTCTGCCATCAGGTGCTGGAGCACCTGCTCAGGTTCGGCAGCTATGATGATGTCGAGTGCCATGTCTGTGATGCCGATTCCGATAACAGTCTGCTGCTTGGACAGGCACGGGGCTTCGCTGACTCATTTATCCGCAGCGAGTTCTTCAGCAAGCATGTCAAGGGGAGGAAGACCCTTGAGGAGCTGAGGTTCTATACATTCGATGAGGAGCTGCCCGACGTTGCACTTGAAGGGGTCATAGATCTTCTTGTCCTTGGGGATGGCTACAACCTTGTGGTCGACTACAAGAGCGACAGCATCCGAAACCCGGAGGAGCATCGCATGCAGATACTTGCCTACATAAAGGTGGCGGAGCAGATATACGGCAAGAGGTGCTATGGGACCCTGTACTATCTGAGGGACGGAAGCCTTGGAGGTTTCTGGGACAAGAAAGGAAATCCTGTCAGCCCAGAAGCTCTTTGACCACTGGTCTCAACTTGTTGAAATAGTGCTCAAAACCCAGGGCTGTCGGATGCGTGTAGTCGGAGTAGAAGCAATCCTGCCCATGCGGGACAGGGTCGTCCACCACTGTGACCTGGCTGTATCCTGAACACACCTCATGGAAGACCTCAATCAGTTTGTCGTAGCCCCATCCCAAATCCTTTACCCTGTTGAAGTGCTTCTCGCTTCCCCTGTATGGGGCGGTTATGCAGATGATAGGGGTCTTGGGGAAAATTCCTGTCAGCTTGTCCAGAAAGGATCTGAGGTTCCCTCTTATCACCTCCGGGTCGGAGTTCCTTGAATAGTCGTTCGTACCGTAGGCGAAAGAGACAAGGTCAGGTTTCACTCCGATGTCCTCGTCAAGAAGGTCCTCGTCAAGGAAGTAACCGCCATTGCCCTGGTTGATGATCTCCGCATCAAAATGGGTTGAGAGTCTTCCCACGTAGGTTTTCGTCGGTTCGTCAGCCATGTAGCCCTGGGTGATCGAGTCTCCCATGCAGATTATGGTCTTGTTTCTGCGTCCCGTTCTCCGGACAAGCGAGTCATCATCCACCATGATCTTCTCTATTTCGGTTTGCATGGACCAGGGCAGATAAAACGTCACCTTATTCATCTCCCCCTCCAGTGCCACATCAACACTGCAGTCCCTCTCATTAATAAGAGGAAAGGTGCCTGACTGCTTGCCGTTCACAAAAACTTCAACGGCTCCGCTCTCCCTTGAGGAACCGGGAAGCAATCTCATGAACATGCCTACATGACTTGAGTTTGTCATCAGCTCAACCGTTATGTTTGCGGAAGCCAAGGCCCTTGTCGCCTGTCTCTCAGAGAAGGCCGACAGGTGGGCAACCTGTTTCTCAGTATATCTCAGCGGATGAACAAATCCGTCATCCAATACTCTGTAACATATGAAGTTATGAAAAAACTCAGCAATCTTCTCACCTCTGATCTCCATGGGTTCCTCCATCTAGATGATAGACCAAATGTGAAAAAAAGCAAGAAATAATTTACTGAGTTAATTATGTGTGCTAGACTGTATCCGTCATCAAGCTGGAGGAATTCAGATATGCAGAGAATCAAGGAACGTTTTGCGGAACGTGACTTCGACCTTGTTGTGGTCGGAGGCGGAATGGCTGGACTCTGTGCGGCGATAGAGGCTGCCAGAGATGGGGTCAATGTTGCCCTCATCAATTCGCGACCGGTTCTCGGTGGATGTGCGTCCAGTGAGATCAGAGTCCACATATCAGGGGCTGACCAGAGTCTGAAGCAGAGCGAGTATGCGGAAAGCGGATTGCTATATGAACTTATGCTGGAGAACAAGGCCAGGACCGAGAATTTCAGCTATTCGGTATGGGATATGATACTGTTCGAGGCCGCAACAAAGGAGAAGAATCTTACTCTGTTCATGAATACAGTCATGTACGACTGTGAGGTGGAGGGAGCCAGAATCAAGTCGGTTCTCTGTGTTCAGGAGACGACGGAGATGCGTTTCAGAATCAGTGCTCCGCTCTTTGTCGACTCAACAGGTCATGGTACACTTGGATACTTCGCTGGAGCGGAGTACAGGCAGGGCAGTGAGTCCAAGGCTGAGACCAACGAGCTTGATGCTCCGGAAAAGGCAAACAATGAGCGCCTGGGAAACACCATAATGTTCAAGGCAAGGGACATGGGACATCCGGTACCGTTTACTCCACCTGCATTCGCCAAGAAGTACACGGAGCATGACCTCAGATTCAGGATGCATTCCAAAACACAGAAGATCGATTTCTCAGGAGCCAAGGATGCCGCTGAAAATGAGCGCACAGGTGGCGTTTCAAGCCGCGGAAGTGACTACGGCTTCTTCTGGATCGAGCTCTGTGGAGAAGGTGAGGACATAATAACGGAGGGTGAGTCCATTAGGGATGAACTCTATGCTTCATTATATGGAATATGGGACCACATAAAGAACGGTGGAGACCATGGAGCCGAGAACCTGGCACTTGAATGGGTGGGAGCCCTTCCTGGTTGCAGAGAATCAAGAAGGCTTGTCGGTGACTATCTTCTTGACGAGACCGACATTCTTGAGAACAGGATCTTCGATGACGCTGTGGCCTATGGCGGATGGTGTGTTGACCTCCATGCTCCACATGGGCTGAAGGATCTGGACATTCTGCCTTCGGGCGAATGCAGGTACTTCAACGGTGTCTACACCATTCCGTACAGGTGCTACTACTCGAGGAACATTGAGAACCTCTTCCTTGCAGGAAGGGATATAAGTGCAACGAAGCTCGGTTTCGCAAGCACAAGGATCATCGGATGCTGTGCCGTTGGAGGTCAGGCCGTGGGCGTTGCGGCTGCTCTCTGCAAGAAGTACGGTGTCACTAGCCCAAGGAACCTTGCGGACCATGTGCCGGAGATTCAGCAGATACTTCTCAAGCATGATGCATTCCTCCCTGGTTTTGTGAACAGAGACCCAATGGATCATGCCCTGAAGGCCACATTCACAGCATCCTCGTACAGAAAGGGTGGGGAGCCTCAGAACGTTGTGGACGGAGTCTCCAGACGTCTTGGCGACAAGAGCCATGCCTGGGTCTGCAGCAAGGGAGAAGGATCTGAGGAGCTTTGCATGAGGCTCGGAGAGGCACAGACCATCTCCCAGATGCGCTACACCTTCGACTCCAACTTCGCGTACCCGATCAGGGTAACCATGAGCCCCAACCGCCAGGCTCAGCAGCGCCACGGTATCCCCGAGGAGCTTGTGAAGGATTTCGATGTCATCTTCAGACTTGGTGGCAAAGATGTAAGAACCGTCCAGATCAGAGACAACCATCAGAGACTCAGAGTCCTTGATGTCGAGCCGACTACCTGTGACGAAGTCATACTGAGGGTCCTCTCCACGAACGGTGCCAAGACGGTCACCGTCTTCGAGGTCAGGGCCTATTGAGAGGTGAAAATGAAATTTGAAGGAAAGACGGTCATAGTGACCGGAGCTGGAAGCGGGATCGGCAGGGCTGTATCCATCTATCTCGCCAAGGAGGGAGCCAAGGTAGGGCTCTTTGATCTGAACTATGAGGGCGCTTGCGAGACAGCGAAGGAAATTGTATCAACTGGAGGTGTTTCAATGCCTCAGAAAGTTGATATTACCAACAAAGATATGGTGTTCAAGGCAACAGAGGCTATAGTAAAGGAGTATGGTCCTCTTAACCACTGGGTCAATTGCGCTGGATATTCAAAGATCATCCCCTTCCTCGAGCACACAGAGGAGATCTGGGACAGGACGCTTGACATCAACCTCAAGGGAACCTTCTTCTGCTGCCAGGCTGCCGTCACGTACATGGACAAGGAGGGTGGCACCATTGTCAACTTCTCATCCCAGTCTGGAAAGAAGGGGACCAACAGCTATGCCGCATACTGCGCAAGCAAGTTCGGCATCATAGGTCTTACACAGTCTGTTGCAGTGGAGTTTGCTCCCAGAATCAGGTGCAACTGCATCTGCCCAAGTGTTGTCAGAACACCGATGTGGGACAAGCAGCTTCATGACTACGCTAACAAGAAGGGCATTGCGGATGAGGCGGTCATGCCTAGGTTCATCAGCAACACTCCCCTTGCAAGGCTCTGCGAGTACGAGGATGTCACCAATCTGGTCTCATTCCTTCTTGGAAAGGAGTCGTCGTACATGACTGGGCAGGCTCTGAACCTCACCGGTGGTGCATGCATGTACTGAAACTCTCCGGAATTTTGGTATCGTCATTATATTGAAAGCGCGATATAATACAGCGTTCATAAAATAAGGTGGAAACATTGGAAAACAAGACTTTTTTTCTAACTGAACTGCAGAAGATGGAGCCAGGTGTCATACCTATGCCTGAAGTTGGGGACGATGATGTTCTGATCAAGGTGCAGGCTGTCGGCATCTGCGGTTCCGATCTGCATTACTACGAGAAGGGAGCTATCGGGTCCTGTGTGGTGGAGTTCCCCTTCATCCTGGGGCATGAGGCCTCCGGAGTCATAGAGAGAGTGGGTAGGAACGTAACCAACCTCAAACCAGGCGACAGGGTCTGCATGGAGCCCGGAATCCCATGCTATCACTGCAAGGACTGCCTTACAGGACACTACAACGTCTGTAAGCACGTCAGGTTCTGGGCAACACCGCCATACGATGGATGTCTGTGCAACTATGTCTCACATCCGGCTGCATTCACATTCAGGATCCCGGACAACATGACATTCACAGAGGGCGCTCTGATAGAGCCTCTCGCCATAGGTCTTCATGCCGCCAACACAGCAGGCATCAAGCTTGGACAGACGGTGGCCATAATCGGTGCAGGTTGTATAGGTCTTGTGTCCCTTCTGGCCTCAAAGGCATACGGGGCAACCAAGATCATAGTCGCTGATGTTCTGGACAAGCGCCTTGCCAAGGCGGCGGAGTTCGGAGCTGTGACAGTCAACTCAAAGGAGAGGGACTTCGTGGATGAGGTCATGAGGCAGACGGATGGTGCAGGTGCAGATGTTGTGATTGACTGCGCTGGGTTCAGTGCAACAATGCAGCAGGCAGTCGCCTGTGCCGGAAACAACGCCACAGTGGTTCTTGTCGGTCTGGGTGGTGATCATCTTGACGGGATCCCAATTGAGCCTCTCTCCTGCAAGGAGCTGACCATCAAGTCAATCTTCAGGTACAGGAACCTCTATCCTACAGCAATCAATGCGGTTTCTGCCGGTTTGATCCCAATCAAGGACATTGTTTCGCATAGATTCAAGTTCGAGGAATCCGATAGGGCATTCGCTACATGTCTGAAGGATATAAAGAATGTGGTAAAGGGAGTCATCGAGTTTTGAAAGCAAGAGGAATCAACCGTACATTCCAGAAGGAGAACAACATAAAGCAGATAATCCAGCTGCTTTACAGGTTTGACAACTGTTCGCGTGTCTCATTGGCCAAGGAGATGAACCTTACTCAGGCGGCCATGACAAAACGCATAAATCCGCTCATCGAAAGCGGCCTGATCGAGGAGGTCAGCCTCATAGATACCGGGTCCGGCAGAAAGCCGAAGCAGCTCAAGCTTGCGTCCAACAAGTTCTCCATCATCGCTGGAAGAATAAACAGAGACTATGTCATAGCTTCCGCATTCACCCTCAGAGGAGAGCTGATCCATGAGATCAGCTCGACCTTTGACAAGGATTCGCAGCCGGAGGCAGTCTTCGAGACGTTCAAGGACATGGTCTGTGAAGTGATGCGGTACACTTCCTCAAAGATCCTCGGCATCGGAGTTGCCGTGCCGGGACCATTCAACGTGTTCACAAACACAGTCACGCTCATAAGCGGTTTCGCAGGCTGGAACAGAGTAGACATAAAGGCTGAGCTGGAAAGCCGGTTCGGGCTTCCTGTCTTTCTGGAGCAGGACGCAAACTGTGGAGCGCTGGCAGAGCTGTGGTGCAGAAAGGACAACAGGTACAACGACATTGTGTATGTGACGGCAGACAGAGGTGTAGGATCCGGTCTCGTCGTCGACGGCAGGGTATACCATGGCCATGTTGGCTATGCCGGTGAGTTCGGTCATATGAGCATAAACTATGACGGACCTCTCTGCGAATGCGGCAACCACGGATGTCTTGAGCTCTATTGCTCGACCAATGCACTTGAGAAGAGGTACAAGGAGCTTTCCGGCTCCGATGCCATTGTAAAGGTTCCTGAGATTTTCAGACTGGTCAAGGAGGGTGACAGAATCGCCCGGGATGCCTACGATGAGATCCTCAAGTACCTTGCCTTCGGTTGTGCAAGCATTGTGAACGTGATGAACCCTGACGTCATAATATTCGCCGACAAGATAACCGGTGGTGGAGAGTTCTTCCTTTCCACAATGCGCAGGTATCTCAAGCAGTTCCTGATGAGCGAGATCTATACGGACCTTGTCATAGAGGTCAGCAGGTTTGCTGGTGACCCGACAGTGCTCGGAGCCAGCGTCAATGTCCTGGAACGGATGCTTGAGACTAAATTCAGCGACATAATCGCGGATTGAAATGGAGTTTTTGTGAGTTTGTATCTTGGTATTGACTTGGGAACAACAGGGGTTAAGGCCATCGTGGTCGATGATGCCCAGAAGATTGTTGCGTCATCGTACAAGGACTACAGCATCTCCACTCCAGAGATTGGGTATGCGGAGCAGGACCCTGAGATCTGGTGGCGGAGCACCTGCACCGTGATAAGGGACGCAATCTCCCAGGGCGGGGTCTCAAAGGACCTCATCAGGGGCGTTGGGTTCTCCGGACAGATGCATGGATTGGTCGCTTTAAACGGGGATGGACGCATCCTTTACCCTGCCATAATACATTGTGACCAGCGCTCCCGCGATGAGAAGATGGAGATTCTCGACCACTTTGGGGTGGAGCGTCTCGGGCAGCTTGTCCAGAACCTCCCCAATTCAGGGTTCCAGCTTCCAAGTCTTCTCTGGCTCAAGAAAAACAGAAGAGAGGTCTTCGACAGGATCAGACATGTCCTGCTTCCCAAGGACTACATAAGGTATCGTCTTACCGGTGAGATCTCAACAGAGGCCACAGACGCCTGCTCGACTCTGATGTTCGACAATTCCAGTCAGGGCTGGTGCAGAGAGATCGTCTCTTGGGCCGGGCTGGACGAGTCCATCCTACCCAAATGTGACAACAGACCCTATGAGAGGTGCGGTGCAGTTTCAAGGAAGGCTTCTGAGGAGACGGGGCTTCCTGCCGGCATAGCAGTTGCCTATGGCTCCGGAGATCAGGTGGCTCAGGCGGTCGGAAACGGAATCCTAAGACCGGGAAAAGCCTCCATAACCCTTGGAACATCAGGACAGGTGCTGATTCCGACGGACAGAATAGTCCTTGATAACCAGCTGAGGGTGAACCTGTTCTCCCATGCGCTTCCTGGAGTCTGGTACATCCTTGGTGCTGTCATGAACGCCACCTTGGCCATGAACTGGTTCAAGATGAAGGTCCTCCAGAACACTGACATCCAATACATGGACAGTCTTGCGGACTCGGTCAAGCCTGGTTCGGACAACCTGTTCTTCCTGCCTTACCTGACAGGTGAGCGCGTACCTCTGATGAACGAGAAGGCTAGGGCGGGCTTCATAGGTCTGACATTGGCCCATGACCGGTCTCATATGTGCCGTTCCATCATGGAAGGTGTCGCGTTCTCACTCTATGATGCCATGCAGGTGATCAGACAGATGGGAGTGGACTCCGATAGATTCATCCTTTCCGGAGGAGGAACCAGGAGCCGTGTTTGGAGAGGCATTCTGGCGGATGTGTTCGGTTGTGAGATGATGTCAGATGGTGTGTGCGAACAGGCTGCCTATGGAGCTGCCAGATTCGCCATGATAGCCAGCGGGGATTACAGGGACCTGAATGAGGTTGTTGCCCTCAACGATCATGGCTATCCGAATGTTGTGGAACCAGACATGGACAACCATGCCTTGTACTTGGAGAAGTTCGAGATTTACAAGAGCTTCTCACGACAAACGAGTTCTATTTTCTCGTCAATGGGTTGAAAATGAACTATATTACTAAGAATTATGACATTGTTGTGATTGGTGCTGGGCCTGGTGGTCTTGCAGCTGCAATAGCTGCAGCCCGCAATGGGGCCCATGTCCTTCTGGCAGAGAAGAACGGTTTTGTAGGCGGAAACATGACCATAGGACTTCCGCTTCTCGGTTTCCTCGACAGGGACGGGAAGCAGGTGATCAAGGGGATTGCCCAGGAGTTCATGGATGATCTCAAGGCATACAGGACCGCCTATGGCCCCGCCTCATCGGAGCACAGATACTGCCCGATGCACAATTCGGTCACCCTCTATGACCATGAGATCTTCAAGCTCGTTGCCCTGAGAAAGGTCCTTGACGCCGGGGTGGAGCTCCTTCTCCATGTGGACGTCAAGAGCGTCGATGTGGACAACAGAAGCCTCAAGAGCATCGTCCTTGTCGGCAAGGGGTGGGAGATCACGGTCACAGCCAAGGAGTTCATAGATGCTACAGGGGACGGTGATGTCGCCTACCTTGCAGGAGCTTCCTATGAGAAAGGCCAGAAGGATACAGGAGTCATCCAACCCCCGACACTGATGTTCACCGTGGCCGGGTTCGATGAGGAGAAGCTCCTTGACTATGTCGAGGCCCACCCGGAGGAGATGACGGCATCGTCCACCATCCAGGTTGCCGGAGGCTACGATGCTGCTTACTTCAGAAGGGATCCGACCTGGGTCTTTGTGGGACTCAAGGGCCTGTTCTCAAAGCTCAGGGCTGAGGGGAAGATGCCTGTGACCAGAGAGAACATCATCGTGATCAACAGTCTGCTCCCGGGAGAGGTCCATCTGAACTGCACAAGGCATCAGGGTACAGATGGAAGCGATGTCTTCAGCCTCACAAAGGCGGAGATCGAGGGACACCTGCAGGTTGAGAAGTTTGTCGACTGCCTCAGAAAATACATCCCGGGTTTCGAGAACTGCTACATTACGCAGATCTATCCTTCGATGGGTATCCGAGAGTCAAGGCGCTTTGCTGGCATCAGGACCCTTACGGAAGCCGATGTCACTAGCGGAAGCTTCCCGGCCGACACAATAGGGATCGGTTCCTACAGCGTTGACATCCACAGTGGGGACGGAATGGGGACGATCTTCACAAAGGTCCCACCTTATGGAATCCCCTATGGAATCACAGTCAGCAGTGAGAT
>JAFVFA010000248.1 GCA_017475725.1 Spirochaetales bacterium | reverse complement strand
TTACGACTACTGGCAGGACATGGTCAGGAAGTCCATCCTCCTGGACTCGAAGGCGGACATTCTGGTCTTCGGCATGGGGGAGCTCCAGATCTCTGAGATCGCAGACAGGCTCAACGCGGGGGAGAGCCCGGACAGCATGAGGGACATCCAGGGCACCTGCTACAGCATCTCGGAGAAGGAGTACGCCGACAAGGGGGCCGCCGCACTAGGTCCGTTCGAGCCTGTAGTCCTACCCTCCTTCGAGGAGGTCTCCCTTAGGGACAAGGTCTCCAACACACCGGACCCCAACGGGCAGCTGGCCTACGCGAAGGCCTACAATCTGCAGCTGATGCACGAGAACCCCTTCGAGAGGCGTTGCCTGATCCAGAGCTGCAACGGAAGGATCGTTGTGCAGAACCCTCCTGCCAGACCGCTTACGGAGAGCGAGTTCGACTCCCTCTACGACCTTCCGTTCCAGAGGCTCTGCCATCCCGTCTACGAGAAGGACGGCGGGATCCCTGCAATCAACGAGGTCCAGTTCTCCATCACAAGCAACCGCGGCTGCTACGGAGGCTGCTCGTTCTGCGCCATCACGAACCACCAGGGGAGGATAATCCAGACGAGAAGCATGCAGTCCCTTGTCAGGGAGGCCGAGCGGATGACGCACCACAGGGACTTCAAGGGCTACATCCATGACCTTGGAGGCCCGACTGCGAACTTCCAGTGTCCGGCCTGCGAGAAGCAGCTGAAGGTCGGGCCCTGCGCCCACAGGCAGTGCATGTTCCCCTCCCCCTGCCCCAATGTAAGGGACTCGCACCGCATCTACCTCGAGAAGCTCAAGGCTGTGGCCTCCGTTCCCGGTGTGAAGAAGGTCTTCATCAGAAGCGGGATCCGATTCGACTACCTGATGCTCTGCACGGACGAGAAGACAAGGAGGCTCTTCATCGAGAAGCTGGTCAGCGACCACGTCAGCGGACAGCTCAAGGTGGCGCCCGAGCATGTGAGCGATGCCGTGCTCTCCCACATGGGCAAATGCCCCTCCAGCGTCTACGACTCATTCCTTGAGGCATACTTCCAGGAGAACAGACGGCAGGGGAAGAAGCAGTTCGTGATCCCGTATTTCATAGCCGCCCATCCGGGTTCCACCCTAGAGAGCGCAATAGAGCTTGCCCTGTACATGAAGAAGCGGCACTTTGTGCCTGACCAGGTGCAGGAGTTCTATCCAACTCCTTCCACAGTAGCCACTTGCATGTATTACACGAACATAGACCCAAGGCCAGGGGAGAACTTCAGGAAGGTCTTCGTCCCGCGCGGAAGGGAAGCGAACCTGCAGAGGGCCCTGCTGCAGTTCAACAGGAAGGAGAACAGGCCTCTGGTCCTTGAGGCCCTGAGGAAGGCAGGCAGAATGGACCTTGCCAAGGTGCTTCTGTCCTAGGACTCAACTTGAAGACTCCACAATTGTTTTGTAGGATATGCATGATGTGTGAGAGAACATTGATAGTCAACGCCGATGTCGCTGCATCGGGCTCGATCAGAAAGGGTTACGGACTCTTCATAAACCAGGAAGGCAGGATAGCTGACGTCTTCTGCATGGATGACCTGGACAAGGCCAAGTACGGCAAGGACGTTGTGGTCCTTGATGCGGAGGGCCGCCTTGTCGCACCGGGCCTTGTGGACACCCACATCCACGGGATCCGGGGCTTTTCAACGGACGATGCCTCAAGCTCCTCAATCCTCGGAATGTCAGAGGCTCTGGCCCGCCATGGTGTCACTTCGTTCCTCCCGACGCTCTACGCCGGCAAGGAGGACAAGATGCTCAGGGAGATTGGGGCTGTAGTCCAGGCTGCAGGCAACGAGAAGGGGGCACGGATAGCGGGGATCCACCTTGAAGGCCCGTTCCTCAGCCCCAAAAAGGCAGGTGCCCAGGACCCGGACTGCCTTTCCCTGCCGTCCGTCTCTGAAATGGGGGCCTTCATAGAGGCAGGAAAAGGCCTTGTAAGGGCCATGACCATAGCTCCGGAGCTTCCGGGCCTGAAGGAAGTTGCACAGCTTGCGAAGGACAACGGGATAGTCCTTCTGATGGGGCACACCAACGCCACATACCAGGAGGCGAAGGCGGCAATGGAGCTTGGAATCCTCCATGCCACCCACATGTTCAACGCCATGAGCCCGCTGAACCACAAGGATCCGGGGGTGGCGGGAGCAAGCCTTATGGACAGCAGGATGCACTGCGAGATCATCGCAGACGGCGTGCATGTGAACAGGGACCTTGTCATGTATGTAATCAGGACCAAACCCAAAGACAAGGTGGTCCTTGTGACTGACAGTCTGGGCCCGACAGGCCTTGACTGCGGCTGCCACAGGGCAAACGGCGACGAGGTTGTGCTTGGGGACAACGGAGCCTTTGTGAGCGCCAAGGACCCCACCCTTCTCTGCGGGTCAGCCCTCACGCTGGACAGGGCGGTGCGCAATGTGACATCCTGGGGCGCCGATCCGGCCCAGGCTCTCAGAATGGCCTCGGAGAACCCTGCAAAGGTCTACGGCTTCACAGACATAGGGGTGATATCCAAGGGCTCAAGGGCCGACCTTGTGGTCTTCGACAAGGACTTCAACCCCGTTGACGTCTTTGTGGAAGGCAGAAGATTGGCTATTTAGGTTCTATACTAAAATTATATAAGTTCTGAACTGTTTTGAAATTGTTCATTACAGATTTTTATTGCTTTGATACAACAGGAGATAACGGATGACTACGTTGGATTATTTCTATCAGATATGCAGGATCCCTAGGGAGTCGGGCAATGAGGAGGGCATGAGACAGTACCTCCTCGCCTGGGCAAAGGAGAACGGCTTCGAGGGAATCAGGGACAAGGCCGGCAACATCATAGTGCGCACAGAAGCCACACCGGGCTACGAGAACGTGCCGTACGTTGCGCTCCAGTCCCACATGGACATGGTCTGCGTCAAGGTCGAAGGCAGCAAGCACAACTTCCTGACAGACCCGATCGAGGTCTATCAGGACGGCGACTTCCTCAGGGCCAAGGACACAAGCCTAGGAGGAGACAACGGCATTGGAGTCGCCATGACCATGGCCCTTTTCACAGACCCAGACGTGAAGCATGGCCCGCTTGAGGGTCTTTTCACCTTCTCGGAGGAGACCGGGATGGACGGGGCCTACAACCTTGACGGAAGTCTGATCAGAAGCAAGAGGATGCTCAACCTGGACAGCGAGGAGGAAGGGATAATCTACATCGGCTGCGCAGGAGGCATAGACCTTGTGGGCAACATGGAATGCGAGACCTCAGAGCTCCCCGTTGGCTGGGAGACCATGGAGATAAGGCTTTCAGGCCTCAAGGGCGGCCACAGCGGCGGAGAGATCCACAACCAGAGGCTCAACGCCATCAGCGCCCTTGCAAGGATCCTCGTTTCGTTCGAGGACGCCGGAATCCCGTTCCGCATCAGCTCGCTCAACGGCGGCACAAAGAGAAACGTGATACCGTTCAGCGCCGAGTGCAGCATCTGCGTCCCCGTCTCCCTTGCGGAGAAGGCTGCGCAGCAGATACAGAGCACGTACGAGGTCATCAAGGAGGAGAACAGGTACGAGGAGCCAGGCTTCGAGATCATGAAGAGAGGCACTGAGCGCGGTGCACAGATGGCTGAGCGTGCAATGGATGAGGACATCTCCCTCCTGATAGCCAAGGCCCTGTTCGCCTGCCCCCATGGGGTCTTCACCTACAGCAAGGCCATCCCGGGCATTGTGGAGACATCCGACAATCTGGCTATAGTCCATCTCAACGAGGGCAGGTTCAGTGTCCAGATCAGCGTCAGAAGCAACTCAGACACAGCCAAACTCTTTCTGGTGAACAGAATAAGGGTGATCCTTGAGAGCTTTGGGGTACAGTGCGAGATCGGCAACGGATATCCGGCATGGAACCCGGATCCGGACTCGGCCCTGGCAAGGTTCTGCGCAGAGGCATATGAGAGCATAACCGGAAAGAAGCCTGTGATCACCGCCATCCATGCAGGCCTTGAGTGCAGCGTCATCAACAGCAAGTGCCCAGGGCTGGACAGCGTCTCAATTGGTCCTGAGATGTATGACATACACTCCACCGGAGAGAGACTGTCCATCAGTTCAACCAACAGAACCTACGACTTCGTGAAACACCTGCTGGGAATAATCAGATAGGGTTCTCAGACTATGTTCATGGCCCATCCGGACCTTGTAAGGGAGTGCAGTCTGGCCTTCCTGTCATCAAGGTCCGGCATGTTGGCCCTCATCAGCGACCAGAAATCGTTTCCGTGCCCGCTGTGTTTCAGGTGGCAGCATTCGTGCAGGATTGTCATGTCGATCAGATCCTCCGGAAGGGTTGCACACATGTAGCTCAGACAGATCCTGCGCTCCACAGTGTAGCACACTCCCCACTTGCTTTTGGCCCTGTTGACCTGGAAGACACCTGGCTCCCCGACCCTGATCTCGCTGCACCAGTAGGGGATTCTTCTCTCCAGAAAGCCCATCACAGTATCCGAATAGAGCTTTCTGATGACCTTCTTAACCGATTCCGCATCCTGTCTTCTGACGGTCACAAAGACCTTGTCGTCCACAAGGTCATAGCCCGCATGACGGCCTTCAAGGACCACCAGAGTGACCTTTCTGCCAAGGTAAGGGATGAAATCACCCGTCCGGTAGTCATGGCTCGGGACCCTCTGTGAGTACTTGGCTATCCAGTCAGCGCTCCTTGCAACGAAGTCGTCCACCTCCCTGTAGGAAGCGTAGTAAGGGGCGCTTACAACCACATGTCCGGTGGAATCCAGGTGCAGGCGAAGATTCCTCTGGCCCTTGTTGCGCTTCAGTGTATAGGAGATGCCCTGGGAGCTTCGTTCTACGGTCATGGCACTGAGTATAGCAGAACGCCCGATTGTTGAACACTTTGAAGTTAGTTTGTATATTGTCAACATTGGAGGCCCAAGAGTGAGGACGGAGCATATCAGCGACACGGTTAACAAGATATTCCTGGACAACGGAGACGAGATAATACTTGTCGGAACTGCCCATGTATCGCAGAACAGCGTCGAGGAGGTCCGTGCGGTCATAGAGTCCGAACAGCCTGACCACATCTGCCTTGAGCTGGACAAGGGCCGCTACGAGAGCAAGACCAAGGAACAGAGCTACTCCAACATGAACCTGGTCAAGGTCTTCAAGGAGGGCAAGACCTTCCTTGTCCTGGCCAACACAGCCCTTGCATCCTTCCAGAAGAAGATGGGCAGCCAGACGGGTTCCGCACCGGGCGAGGAGATAATCGGAGCCAGCAGAATAGCTGAAGAGCTGGGAATACCCTATTCCTTCTGCGATAGGGAGATAGCCATAACACTCAAGAGAGCCTGGGCAAAAAGCAACCTCTGGAACAAGGCAAAGCTGATAGGGACTCTTCTCTCAAGCGCCTTCGACAAGGAGGAGTTCAAGCCGGAGGAGCTCGAGGAGCTGAAGAAGTCCGACACCCTGCAGGAGATGATGAACGAGCTCTCCAAGGAGCTTCCGGGAGCGAAGGAGGCCCTGATAGACGAGAGGGACCGCTACCTGGCCACGAACATAATGACTGCACCCGGCCACAAGAAGGTGGCCGTCATCGGCGCAGGCCATGCGAACGGAATCATCAGGACAATCGAGAGGCTGGAGAAAAAGGAGCTTTCGACTGACCTTTCTTCCATATCCCAGGCTCCCAAACCTTCCAAAGCAGGAAAGATAGCACAGTGGATAGTCCCAATTGCCCTGGTTGCAATCATTGTGGCCGTCGGATTCGCCCATGGTTTCAATGAAAGTCTCAGATACTTCCTGATCTGGGCAGGCACAAACGCGGCAACGACGGTGCTGTTCAGCATCCTGTCCAACGCCCACCCTCTGAACTGGCTTGTAGCCGCCGTAACAGCACCGCTTGCGGTCCTGAACCCGGCAATCGGGGTCGGAGTGTTCACGGGAATAGCCGAAGCATCCCTCAGAAAGCCCACTGTGAAGGACTTCGAGGGGCTGTCAGATGACATCTCATCGGTTAAGGGCTGGTTCAGGAACAAGGTTCTCCATGCCTTCATGATCTTCTTCACAACAAGCCTGGGAAGCATCCTCGGAACATTCGTGCTGTTCCCGATCATGCTCAAGATCTTCTGAAAGTTGCAATTTTTCCCTAGCGAACTCCTCCAAAAGTTGCATTTTCCACAAACAAAACTCTTCTAAAAGTTGCATTTTTTTGCTTTCGGTGAAATAATTCATTATAGGAGAGTTAAATGCTAAAAAGAAAGTTTTCTGATGTTCTACTGCGCTGGAAAAGGACGAAAAGGAATGAATGTCTTTTGGTGAACGGAGCCAGACAAGTCGGAAAAACATTTATAATAGAGGCGTTCGGAAAGGAGCAATACAAAAAATATTACTACCTCAATTTCATAAAGGATCCTGATTTGAAAAACATCTTCTCCGGCTCTCTTGAACCGGAGGAAATCTATAAAAGGATGTCCCTTTTCATTTCGGACTTCAATCCAGAGGAAGGGGAAACCTTGTTCTTCTTGGACGAGATTCAGCGATGTAGGAATGCCCGTACAGCCTTGAAGTTCCTTGCAATGGATGACCGATATGACTTCATTGCCTCAGGTTCCCTGTTGGGAATCAGATACAATGAAGAGAAGGATTCCTCAGAAGAGCCCATTTCAATTCCTGTAGGATACGAGAGGGAAATAGAGATGCATTCCCTTGACTTTGAAGAGTTCCTATGGGCACTGGGTTACAATGAAAACACCATTTCTCTGCTTGGCATGTATTTCAACCAAAGGAAGAAGATCGATGAAGCCACAAACGAACGCTTTCTGAATCTGTTCAATGAATACATGGTTGTCGGTGGAATGCCGGAAGTCGTGAACACGCTCCTGGAAACATCCAACTACCAAAGGGTCTTTGAGTCCCAGCAGAAAATACTCAAAGCCTATGAGGACGACATCCTTCACTATGCAAAGAACACAGAGAAACCAAAAATCCTTGCCTGCTACAATTCAATACCAAGACAGTTATCAAACGAATACACAAAGTTCAAATACAAGACCATTGAAAGGAACGGCAGTTCTAGAAAATATGACAATGCAATAGATTGGCTTGAAGATGCTGGTCTTGTCAAAAGGGTCTTCAACGTCTCCAGACCAACCATCCCATTGAATGCATACGAGCTTCCTGAGGAGTATAAGCTGTATGCCACGGACATTGGCCTTTTGACTTCCATGTTTGGCTTTGAGACGCAGTCGGCATTGCTTAAGGGAACTCTTGATGGACCTGCAAAGGGAGGTCTGTTTGAAAACCTCATATTTGACGTTCTCAACAAGAGGAAGATTCCACTTCATTATTACAGAAGGGATGAAGGGAAACAGGAAATAGAATTCGTTTTCGAAAGGGAGGGCTCTGTGATTCCAGTTGAAGTGAAATCCAGACGAGGAAAGACAATATCCCTTGATAACTTCATCAGCAACTTCTCACCTGTGGAAGCTTTCAAACTGATAGAGGGAAATCTGGGAAAGGTTGGAGCAAAGACAACGGCTCCACATTACATGGTTCAGTTTCTGTAGACAAAGGCGTCACGGATCTTCTGGCAACGCTTGAGCAGTATGCTGCTCTTCTCGAAGCGCATGGACGAGGGGACCATCGCCTTGTCAAAGCCCATCTCCGCGGCGGCCTTCAGTCTCCTGTCTCCGTAGTTCACCGGCCTGACCTCACCTGCCAGGGACAGCTCTCCGAAGCTCAGCATCTTTGCAGGGAGCTCCGTCTCGCTGTATGCGGACCAGATCGCCATGGCAAGGGCAAGCTCAACGGAGACCTCATTTACCTTCATTCCTCCGGCCACGTTGACGTAGATGTCCTTGTCGGCCAGCCTGAGCCCGGCATGGCGCTCCAGGATGGCGCAGACCCTCATGACCCTGGAGGAATCTATCTTGTCTGAATAGACGCGGCTGTAGCCCGATTTTGCGTCCACAATCAAAGCCTGAAGCTCCACAAGGAACGTGCGCGTCCCCTCAGTGATAGCAGTGTATGCGATGCCTGGAGGAAGCTCGGAGCCCTCCCTCTCCGAGATGAAGAAGCTTGCGGGATCCTTGACCCCTTCAAGGCCCTCTCCCGTCATGACGAAGATGCCTATCTCATCCACCGATCCGAAACGGTTCTTGGCGGCCCTTATCAGGCGCACACCCATTGAGGCCTGCTCGAAGTACAGCACTGTGTCGACCATGTGCTCTATGATCTTCGGGCCTGCAAGGGAACCCTCCTTCGTGACATGCCCCACGAAGAAGACGGAGACCCCTATGGCCTTGCACAGGCCGACTATCTCCATGCAGCAGTTCCTGATCTGGGTCACTGATCCGGCTGTGGATGTCAGCTCCTCGGAGGCAAGAGTCTGAAGGGAGTCTATCACCGCAATCTGAGGCTTCTCGCTCTTGAGGACGGAGAGGATCCTGTCAAGCTTTGTCTCGCAGAATATGTTGATGGAGCCCAGCTCAAGGCCAAGCCTCTCAGCCCTCTGCCTCACCTGGCTTGCGCTCTCCTCTCCGGAGACATACAGGACCTTCCTTCTGGATGAGCAGCCGGCCACCACCTGAAGAAGCAAGGTGGACTTGCCGATTCCCGGCTCACCCCCGACCAGTATGGAACTTGCCCTTACAATCCCTCCACCAAGGACCCTGTCCAGCTCCGATATTCCGCTCTCAAAACGGAACTCGGTCTCGTACGGGACATCGGAAAGTGCTGTGGAAGAGCATTGTGAGGAATCCTTACTAACTGTTTTTCTATCCTCTATCTTCTCTTCTGTAAAGGAATTCCATGAACCGCAGTCAGGACAGCGTCCAAGCCACTTGGAACTGGTGTAACCACATTGAGAACAAACGAACTGAGATGTTGGACCTTTCATGTGAGGACTCCTTACTAAGTGTGATCTGCAGCTTGACTGGGGACTCTGCCCTTCTAGAATAGGCCATGGAACATAAAACCTGCAACACCTAATCGCATCTTTCAAGACGCGGGGAAGCGATGTTGCAGGTCTTTGTCAGGATGGCTGACTAATCAGAAATCAAGCAGCTCCACATCGAAGATAAGGTAGGAATTCGGAGGAATGATGCCTGGATAGCCATGGACTCCATATCCGAGCTCCGGTGGGATTATCAGGGTCCTCTTCTCTCCCTTTGACATGGTCACAAGGGCCTCGTTCCAACCCTCTATGACCTGTCCGATCTGGAAGGTTGCAGGCTGTCCTCTGTGGACTGAGGAGTCGAACATCCTGCCGTCAAGCAGGGTTCCAGTGTAGTGGACGGTCACAGGCTGGCCATACTTGGGGCAGCCCTTTCCATCGCCCTTCTTGAGGACCACATACTGCAGTCCGCTGGCTGTCTTCACGGTGTTAGGCCAACGGTTCGAGATCTCGTTCTCTATGGCCTCGATCTCCTTCCTTCTGCGCTCCATTGCCTTCCTTGCAGAGGCCTCAACAAGGTCGGAGAAGATCTGCTTGGTGACCTTGAAGTTCTGTGCATCTGCGCCGATTCTCTCGATTGTGACGTTGTTGATCTTGTCTCCCTGACGGATGGCGTTGACCACATCCTGGCCCTCCACCACGCGTCCGAAAACAGCATGCTTGTCATCAAGCCAAGGCGTCTTGACATGTGTGATGAAGAACTGGCTTCCATTGGTTCCCGGTCCGGCATTTGCCATGCTCAGAACACCTGGGCCATCGTGGCGCAGGGACGGATCGAACTCGTCAGGGAATGAATAGCCCGGGCCGCCTGTGCCGTCTCCCTTGGGGCAGCCGCCCTGGATCATGAAGTTGTCCACAACCCTGTGGAAGTTGAGTCCCTCGTAGAAGTTCTCGCCCGGATCCTCCAGGTTCAGCTCTCCCTCAACAAGACCGACGAAGTTGGCAACTGTCATTGGGACCTTCTGGTATTCAAGTCTGAGGACGATGTCGCCCTTCTGTGTATCAATTACGGCATAGAGGCCGTCAATATCTTTGTAGCTCATAGTTAATTCCTTATATTATAAGTATTTAAATAAGTTGGCATCACTCGTAGAGATCTTCGCCGGGCGAAATCAGCTGGAAAATCCTCTCAAGCTCCTCCTCAGAGGTGAACGGAATCAGGATCTTGCCCTTCTTGATTGCACCATTCTTGTATTTCCCCTTGATCTCGACCCTGCAGCCGGTTGCAGAGAGGAATTTCTCCTCAAGATACAGGATCTCAGGGGATTTTGCATCATTCTGGGCCTGGTTGTCGAACGGCAACTTGTTGATTGCCCTCTTCCCCTTGTTCAGATCGGAGGCAAGAGCCTCTGCCTGACGTACGGAAAGGTCATCATCTATTATCTTGCTGAACAGGACCTCCTGGTCGGCAGGATTCTCCACACTGAGCAGAGCCCTGGCATGACCCGGCGAGAAATAGCCCTTCTCCAAGGCGTCGAGCATCTTCTCAGGAAGCTGCAGAAGCCTGATGCTGTTTGTGATTGTAGAGCGTCCCTTACCGACTTTCTGGGCAAGCTCTTCTTGTTTAATTCCTGCCTGTGAAAGGAGATACGAGTAAGCTCTGGCTTCTTCCACAGGGTTCAGGTTCTCCCTTTGGATGTTCTCTATCAGAGAAACCTCCATCCTCTGGAGATCTGTGAAGGACCGAACAATGCACGGAACTATCTTAAGGCCAGCCATCTTTGCAGCGCGATATCTTCTTTCTCCTGCAACAATGACATAGACATCATCCGCAATCTCCTCAACCAGAATCGGCTGAAGGATCCCCTGCGTCTTTATTGAAGCGCTCAACTCCTCCAAAGCGGTCTGATCAAAGATCTTTCTAGGCTGATTCGGATTCGGTTTGACCTTATCAATGTCAATATCCTTGATTTTGGAGCCGGTTTCCTCGAGTTTTTTCACTTCATAAGTTGAATATTCATCAATCAGGGAGTTTATTCCCCTTCCTAATCCATGTTTTTTAATTGGCACGGCTTAAAACCTCCTTTGCAAGTGCTGCATAAGCCTTT
Organism: Spirochaetales bacterium; assembly: GCA_017475725.1. Taxonomy (GTDB): domain Bacteria; phylum Spirochaetota; class Spirochaetia; order Sphaerochaetales; family Sphaerochaetaceae; genus UBA9732. The sequence continues at coordinate 15,898 of JAFVFA010000248.1, read as the reverse complement.
GCACCAGAGCAGCTGTTGTCATATGCATTTATCGGCAGACCATGCGACGGAGCCTCACTCAAACGCACATTTCTCGGTATTTTCGTCTCAAAAACAAGATCCTTGAAGTATGTGGATATGTCCTCAACGACTTCGTTGTTGAGATTGGCTCTCTTGGAATACATAGTAAAGACGATACCAAGCACACTCAGACCTGGATTAAGATGCTTTTTAACGGAATTGACCGTTCTGAGCAGCAGATTCAAGCCTTCCATTGCGAAATATTCACACTGCATAGGGATCACAACGCTATCAGCCCAGCAAAGAGCATTCATAGTCACAAGATCCAATGCCGGAGGGCAATCAGCAAAGATAAAATCGAATTCACTCTCAAGAGGGGAAAGCGCATCTCTCAGGAAGAACTCCCTATCCTCCTCATCGACAAGTTCAATGGCCAAACCAGCCATATTTATACCGCCACTGAGGCAGAAAAGACCCTCAACAGGGGTTGTCTGAACAGCAGAGATATCAGCCTCACCAGCCAAAAGCTCATAAATACCAGGCTTTGAGGTATCAGCGGATACAGAACTGGACATGTTTCCCTGAGAATCAAGGTCAACAAGAAGGACCTTGTACCCTTCTCTTGCCAGGGCAGAACCAACATTCACAGCAGTTGTAGTCTTTCCTACACCACCTTTCTGATTCAAATAGATTATTTTCTTAGCCTGCATAAACTCAATATAAAACAAATGAACCTAAAAGTCACCATAATATTGACTTATTAAGGGCCTTAATCTAAATTTATTGCAGGAGGACGACTGAGCGATGGAAGATCTTGAAAGCAAAGTAGTCGAAGCAATCAAATATGTCAGACCATCCCTCCAGAACGACGGTGGAGACATCGAATTCGTAAGAATGGAAGGCTATAAGGTCTATGTAAAACTCCAGGGTGCATGCGCCGGCTGCATGATGGCGGAAATGACCCTCAAAAATGGAGTTGAAAGAATGTTGAAGTATAACGTTGACGACCAGATTGAGGTTGTTGATCTTACACTTGAAGAAAAATAGCGTTTCACGTGAAACGCTCAACCGGGCTTCGGCCCGGTATTTTTTTACCTTTTCACATCATTTTTCAATGTTTCATGTGAAACATCACGCAAAACCAACTGAAAACCTCTAAATACCATCAATCAGCAAACAAAGAATCATATTTTTCAGATCTGGACTAGTACAGGCAACACTTTTCCATCATTCTTCACTGCCAATGACTCCAAATCCGTCCAAAACAGAATGTTTTCACAAAATAGAATCTCTAAACGGCATTTAGCATTTTATTTTTCCGATTAACAATGTTTTTCTTCGTTTTTCCATTACAAGCGTTTCACGTGAAACATGTTTCCATTCCATTTTGATTGAAACACAAAGAAAAGCAGAAGCAGCTGATAATCCTTAAAAATCCATTTTCATTTCCACGTCAGCGTTTCACGTGAAACATTCATCAGCTGACAACAAACCTTCTCTTGCCCTATCCTTCATTCTGCCAGAGTCCTTTTGACAGACCCCTTCTGGACCGCCTTTTCAATTTCTGGATTTTACTTGGTTCAATTTTTGAAAATTCCCTGATACAGCAAAAAACCGCATTCCAGAGGCCTAGAATGCGGTTTTCAGGGGTTGTTACTATACATAGTAACAGATTGATTTGGGCTTTCAGCCCGTTTTTTTGGTTAATTCTGCTCACCTTCTGAAGTTGTGGTTTCAACTGCTTCAGGGGCTTCATTGGTTGTTCCGAGTTCGGCAGGATTGCCTTCTGCCGGGGCCTCTTCCTCAGGCTCCTCCTCCTGATAATCGGTCACTGTCATGGCCACAATGTAGTCGTCATCCGTCTTCATCCTGAAGATGTTGACTCCTGCAGCGGCTCTTCCCTGGTTGGAGATTCCATTGACATGGGTCCTGATGGTCTGTCCCTTCTTGGTGATGCAAACGACATCGTTTTCATCGTTAACTCCAAGTGCAGAAACAAGATACGTTTCATCTGCCAGCTTATAGATCGTCTGTCCGTTGGTACCTCTGCCATGTCTCATGAACAGGTTGAACTCGACCTGCTTGCCCTTGCCTTGGTTCGTCACCAGAATGATGGTCTTATCGTCCTCAACCTTGACCAGTCCAATGATCTCGTCACCATCGGAGAGGTTCATGCCGCGGACTCCACGTGCCGGACGACCCATGACTCTGACATCATCGACGCTGAATCTGAGTCCCTTTCCGTTTCTGGAGACCAGCATTGCCTCATCTCCCTCATTGACGAACAGGCATTTGACCAGGGAATCGCCCTCATCAAGCGTGATTGCCCTGATTCCGTTCTTCCTGCCGTTGATGAAGTCGTTGAGCTTGACCTGCTTGACGACACCCATCTTGGTTGCCATGAGGATGCTCTTCGTCTCGTCGAACTCCTTGAAGTCGATGATGGCGGAGATGCTCTCACCCTCTTCGATCTTCGGGAGAACGGCCTTGATGTTGACTCCCTTGCCGACCTTCTGGCCTTCAGGAAGCTCCCAGACCTCGAGGCAGAACGCCTTTCCGTAGTTGGTGATGAACAGGATGTGGTCATGTGAGAATGCTGAGAACAGGTGCTCGACGAAGTCCTCATCTCTGAGAGCTGCGCCTCTGACGCCCTTTCCTCCGCGTCCCTGTGACTTGTATTCATCAGCTGAGACACGCTTCACGAAGCCCTTGTTTGTGATGACTACAACGACATCCTCCTTCTTGATGAAGTCCTTGTCCACAAGGCCGTCGATCTCACGGGTCTCGATCAGGGTGCGTCTGTCATCGCCGTACTCCGCCGAGAGCTGCTGGATCTCAAGCTCGACCTCATGGAGCATCTTAGTCTCATCCGAGAGAAGCTCCCTGTAGAAGGCGATCTTGACCTCGAGCTCGTTCAGCTCGTCGATTATCTCCTGGGTCTCCATGTGGCTGAGTCTTCCAAGCCTCATCTGGATGATTGCGTTGGCCTGCTTGTCGGAGAGCCCGAACGTGGCCTGCAGATTGTTGGAGGCCTCCTCGTTGTTAGCGCTCTGCTTGATGATCTCGATGACCTGGTCTATGTTCTCAAGACCGATCTTCAGACCGAGCAGAATGTGCTCACGCTCCAGCGCCTTGGCCAGGTCGAACTTGGTCCTTCTTGTGGTAACGTCCTTCCTGTGCTCGAGGTAGTAATAGAGCATGTCCTTGAGTGTCAAGCACTTGGGTCTGCCTTCGACAAGAGCCAGATTGTTGACGTTGAAGTTGCTCTGCAGCTGCGTGTTCTGGAACAGATGGTTCACCGCAATCTCCGGAACCGCATCCTTCTTGAGCTCTATGACTATTCTGATTCCATCACGTCCGGACTCGTCCCTGATGGTTGAGATGTCCTTGAGGATATCGTCCTTCCTGAGCTCGTCGATATGCTTGACCAGCTCGGCCTTGTTGACCTGGTAGGGGATCTCCGTGAAGACGATGGACTCATGGGTCTTGTGGTCCTCGATGTGGTAGACGCCGCGCATGACTATCTTTCCGCGGCCCGTCTCGAAGGCATCGCGTATTCCCTTGACACCGCAGACTTTGGCAGCCGTCGGGAAGTCCGGTCCCTTGATGTAGTTCATCAGCTCAGGGATTGTGATGTCCGGGTTCTCGATCATGGCGCAGAGAGCATCGCATATCTCGCGGAGGTTGTGAGGCGGCATGTTGGTTGCCATTCCGACTGCAATACCGCTTGTTCCGTTTGCAAGAAGGAACGGGAACCCTGCAGGAAGAACCTCAGGCTCCTTCAGGGACTCGTCGAAGTTGGGGACCATGTTGACGGTCTCCTTGTCGATGTCCTGGAGCATGAGCTCTCCCATCTTGGCCATCTTGGCCTCTGTGTATCTGTATGCTGCTGGCGGATCACCGTCGATTGAACCGAAGTTGCCCTGCGGCTTGATGACAGGGTAGCGCATGGAGAAGTCCTGTGCCAGACGGACAAGTGCATCGTATACGGATGCATCTCCGTGCGGATGGAACTTACCGAGAACGTCTCCGACTGTACGCGCACACTTCTTGAAAGATCCGGTGCTCTTGATTCCCAGGTCGTACATGTCATACAGGATTCTCCTGTGGACAGGCTTCAGACCGTCACGCACATCCGGAAGCGCACGGCTGACTATGACCGACATGGCATAGTCAAGATAACTCTTTCTCATCTCCTCCGAGAGGTCCGAGACAAGTACTCTGCTTTTGATTTCCTCTTCCATTTAAAACCTCCCGTCAAGCATCAATCTGTGCATAGGTTGCATTCTTCTCTATGAAGTCGCGCCTCGGCTCGACCTCCTCTCCCATGAGGGTGGAGAACACCAGGTCAGCCTCAACTGCGTCAGAGAGGTGGACCTGTCCGATGAACCTGGTCTCAGGGTTCATTGTGGTCTCCCAAAGCTGCTCAGGATTCATCTCACCAAGACCTTTGTAGCGCTGGATCTTGACGTTCTTGGAATCGGACTCGCTCTCTCCGTGGTCCTCAAGGATCTTGGCCTTGTCCTCATCGTTGAACGCGTAGTAGTCCTTGTTCTTAATCGAGATCTTGTAGAGAGGCGGCATGGCGAAGTAGACATAGCCCGCATCGATCAGAGGTCTCATGTATCTGAAGAAGAACGTCAGAAGAAGCGTTCTGATATGGGATCCGTCGACATCGGCATCGGCCATGATTATGACCTTGTGGTATCTGGCCTTGGTCACGTCGAAGTTGGCCCCGAGTCCTGCACCTATGGAGTCGATGACAGGCTGGAGCTTGTCATTTCCCTCGACCTTGTCCTCTCTGGTCTTCTCGACGTTGAGCATCTTTCCCCAGAGGGGGAGGATGGCCTGGATGGTCCTGTCACGCCCCTGCTTGGCGCTTCCACCTGCAGAATCTCCCTCCACGATGAAAATTTCGCACTTTGAAGGGTCTTTCTCACTGCAGTCGGCAAGTTTTCCGGGAAGACTGACTCCACCCTTCTTACGGGCGTTCTCGCGCGCCTTCTTGGCTGCGATTCTGGCCTTGGATGAGGCTATCGTCTTCTGGAGAAGTGTGAGGATCTGGTCCGGATGCTCGTCGAAGTAGTCATTAAGTTTCTGATAGACAAAGCTATAGACTATTCCCTGGACGTAGGAGTTTCCGAGCTTCATCTTTGTCTGACCCTCGAACTGCGGGTTCGTGATCTTGACTGAGACAACCGCGCTCAAACCTTCGCGGACATCGGAGTTGAACCCCTCCTTGAAGTCATCGGACTCGAAGAAGGCCTCTGCGTTCTTGTTCTTACCCGCAAGCTCCTTCATGTGGATCTGCAGCTGGTTCTTGAAGCTGGCCACAAGTCCGCTGGTGAATCCGATCAGGTGCTTTCCGCCTTCGCGTGTGTTGATGTTGTTGGCGAAGGTGTGGATGTTCTCGTCGAACCTGTCGTTGTACTGGAGAGAGAACTCCACTATGGCAGCACCGTTGTCGTTCTCCCTCTCTCCGCTGAAGTAGATGGGCTCAGTCCCTTCCGGGATGACCTTCTTGTTCTTGTTGATGTAGGTGACGAAGTCCTTTATGCCGCCCTCGAAGTGGAAGACCTTCTCCTCCGGATTCTCCTCCCTGTTGTCGATGGCAGTGATGACGATGCCCTTGTTCAGGAAGGCAAGCTCCCTGAAGCGCTCACAGAGGACGTTGAAGTTGAAGTCATCGCCTTCCATGATGGTCGTGTCCGGATGGAACTTGATTGTCGTTCCTCTCTTGTCTGTGCTTCCGACCCTGGCTACAGGGGCCACAGGCTCGCCGCAGTGGTACTCCTGCATGTACATGTCAGGGGCGCGGTGGACCGTTGCCACAAGATGGTCTGAGAGGGCGTTGACTACGCTGACACCTACGCCGTGCAGTCCTCCGGAGACCTTGTAGGCTCCGCCGTTGAACTTACCGCCGGCATGCAGATGGCAGAGCGCGACCTCAAGGGTCGAGATGCCTTCAGTCGGATGGATGTCTACAGGGATACCTCTTCCGTTGTCCTCAACGGTGACGTAGTTCCCCTTGTCTATTGTGACCTTGATGGTGTCGCAGTATCCGGCCACGGCCTCATCAATGGAGTTGTCGATAACCTCGTAGACCAGGTGGTGAAGTCCATCAGGACCGGTGGATCCTATGTACATACCAGGTCTCACACGGACGGCCTCAAGTCCCTTCAGGACCTGGATGTTCTCACCCGTGTACTCTGCAGAGGTATGAGCAAGGTTGTTCATTTCCTCTTCGTTGATGTTGTCTTCATTCATTTAACAATAATCCTTTAATGTTATTAGAATATTTTAATAATATATAAATTAGTGAAAGTTTACAATAATCTGTGACATGCATATGCAAAACACATGTGCACAATCGCCTTGAAAACCACTGCTTTCCAAGTTAGAATAACCCTCACGAGGTATGGACCATGACAGAGGAACTTTGGAACAGAACAATAACGCAGATAAAGGAATCATTGCCTGAGAACGAATTCTCATCATGGTTCACACGTCTGTCATTCGGATCGGAGAGTGACGGGAAGGTGACTCTCTACGTTCCTTCCGCCTTTGTCAGGGACAGATTCGACTCATCCTACAAGGTTCTGATAGAGAACACGCTGAGCGAGCTGGGCGATGCAGACTACTACGTCACATTCGAGATAAGAAAAGGCGCACAGAACACAGGTGCCGCCCAGATCAAGGAGAAGACCCCTGCACAGCCGGCACCGGACAGGAAGCCTGCTTCAGAGCAGAAGGCAAAGGTGACCGCACCGAAGAACTCCGAAGAGAGCACACTGAATGCAGCGTACACCTTCGATTCGTTCATACCAGGAGACAACAGCAACTTCGCCTACAGTGCCTGCATGGCAATAGCTAAGAATCCGGGTTCGGCATACAATCCCTGCTTATTATATGGAGGAGTCGGTCTCGGAAAGACCCATCTCATACAGAGCATAGGAAACTATCTCAAGGAGAACACTAAACTTAAGGTCTCATACGTTACTGCAGAGAACTTCACCAACGAGTACATCCAGTCACTGAACGACAAGAACCCCCAGCAGTTCAAGAACAAATACAGGAAAGTCGCAGTCCTTCTGATAGATGACATCCATTTCCTGCAGGGCAAGCAGGGAGTACAGCAGGAGCTGTTCAACACGTTCAACGACCTGTATGAAACCGGACGGCAGATAGTGTTCACATGCGATAGGCCTGTGGAGGAGCTCAAGGACATATCGGATCGTCTCAGAAGCAGATTCGAGAGGGGACTGAACATAGACCTTCTTCCTCCGAACTACGAGACAAGGGTCGCCATCCTCAGGAAGAAGTGCCAGGAGAAGGGCGTTGAGTTCAGCAATGAGGTCATAGACTACATTGCCACGAACATATCAAGCAACGTCAGGGCACTTGAATCATGCCTCACAAAGCTCATCGCCTACAGCGAGCTTCTCCACAAGGACATCTCACTTGAGACCGCCAAGGAGCAGCTGAGGCACATAATCAGCTCAAACAACGACACAAGCGGAATATCCATAGACATGATAATAAAGGTGGTGGCCAACTACTTCAACGTCTCCGCAGCGGACATAAGGGGAAAGAGCAAGAACCAGAGCGTTGTCCTTCCGAGGCAGATTGCAATGTTCCTCTGCAGAAACATGACAGACTTCTCCACAACGGAGATAGGCTATGAGTTCGGCGGCAAGAACCACACGACCGTCATGTACAACGTCCAGAAGATGGAGGCAAGGCTCAACTCAAGCGAGAAGGACATAAACAACGTGATAGAGAAGCTTGAGACCCAGATAAAGCTCGAATCAAGGAAATGAACCTGTTCGCTGGCTGTTCATAACCTGTGCAATACAGGCTTCTGAATGTACAATCCTGAAGTTGTGAAAAGTTATGAACAGGTTGTGAACAATGATTTGGGAAAAATGGTGTCGAATATAACACAGTGCCATAAAGAATTGTTGGTTTTTGGACATTTTTCGTGGTATTATTATGATGATTAAAGGAAGATGATTACTTAAAAACAATCATCTGCTAGGAGATGGTTATGAAATTCGTATGTCAGAAAAACGCGATTGTTAAGGAACTCTCAAACGCACTTGACTTCACATCACAGAGAAACACGATTGCTATCTATGCAAACGTCTGTCTTTCACTTGAAGGTAACAACCTCACAATCAAGGCGACCGACCAGAAGATGAGCTACGTCTCGGAGATGGTCGTGGAGGGGATGCAGGACGGAAGCACAACCGTTGTCTGTGACAAATTCCTGAACATAATCAAGAACCTTCCTGACGACTGCAACATCATCTTCGAGGATGTCGATGAGAAGATAAAGATAAATGCGGAGGGCACTGCGATAGAGTTCAAGCTCAGAACTATCGAGGCCTCTGCATTCCCAAGCCTCTCATTCGGCGATGACAACGGCTACTTCAGAGTCTCCCAGAAGGATTTCACCGACATGATCAACCAGGTGATCTTCGCTGTAAGCGATGATGAGTCCAAGTACGCAATGAACGGAGCCTTGCTGGAGAAGGACGGAAACGGTCTTGTCATGGTCGGAACGGACGGAAGAAGGCTCTCCTACATTAACAGACAGATAGAGGGTGAGATCCCTGATTTCCCGAAGGCCACAATCCCAAGCAGATTCCTGAATGTCATAAGGAAGCTTTCAGTCGGTGAAGGCGACTTCGAAATCAACGTAGAGGCGAACTCCATATCACTGAGGTTCGGAAGCTGCACAATATCATCCTCACTGATCAAGAACGACTTCCCTGCATACAGAAGGGTTATCCCCGAGAACCAGAGCAGGGTGTGCATCGTGAACATCGATGATCTCAGCAACGCAATCAAGAGAGTCTCGCTCCTTGTCGAGAGCAAGTACAAGAAGCTTGTCATGGAGTTCGATGAGAACAGACTGACCATCTACTGCGATGAGAGTGATGTCGGAGCCGGAAAGGAGGAGATCTCCTGCAAGTACGAGGGCGAACCTCAGAGATGCGCAATGAACTACACCTATCTTCTCAGCCCACTGAAGGTGATGGACGGAACAGAGGCAAGAATAGAGTTCAGCGAGCCCGGCAGACCGTTCACGGTCAAGTCTGAGCCTGAGAGGGACTACCTCCATGTCATTATGCCGATGAACCTGAACTGACAGAGATAGATGTTGATAAAAAAACTGGTTCTGGATGGGTTTCGCAACATCCAGGACCACGAGATTGACACGGCAGCAAAGCAGATAATACTCACAGGAGAGAACGGGCAGGGAAAGACAAACCTGCTCGAAGCCGTCTATATACTCTGCTATGGGACATCGTTCAGGACCCAGAACCTCAAGGATGACGTAACATACGGGAAGGAGCGCTTCTACATAAGTCTGGTCTTCGAGGACTCCCAGGGTCTGGACAGGAAGGTCGAGATATCATTCGAGGCCGGAAAGAAGCACATAAGGATAGACGGCAAGGAGATCCGCGACAGAAAGGAGCTTATCTACTGCCTTCCCTGCATAGTCTTCTCACATGATGACATCGAGTTCGTCAGAGGTGAGCCTGAGAACAGGAGAAAGTTCTTCGACCAGACCATGACCATGTACGATCCTGTCTTCTTCGATGACCTGAGAAGATACAAGATGGTCCTCAAGCAGAGGAACGCCGCCATCAAGGACCAGAGACATGAGCTGCTTGACATCTATGACCAGAAGCTTGCCATGTACGGAATGCCCATAATCAGGGCAAGGGCAAAGGTGTGCGCTTCATTCTCCACACTGTTCCCTGACATCTACAATGCCGTCACACAGCAGGACAGCGGCATAGACATAAAGTACAGACCATCCTGGGGAGAGGACATGGGTGTGGAGGACATTCTCCAAAGGCTCCTTGAACAGAGGGATGTGGACAGGAAGATGAACACCACAACCAGCGGACCACATCGTGACAGGTTCATTCTGACCGACAGGAACGGCCTGTTCATCAATTCTGCGTCCACGGGCCAGATGAGGCTTTCATCTCTTGTGTTCAGGTCTGCACAGGCTGCATTCTACAGACAGAAGACTGGTGAGAATCCAATATTCCTTATAGATGATGTCTTACTTGAGCTTGATTCACAGAAAAGAGCAAGATATCTCTCATATCTGGGACATTATAATCAGGCCTTCTTTACTTTTCTTCCTGAAGAGAAATACTTCGGATCATTGTTCGATCTGAATGGGGAGGATGTGAAAAGGTACAGAGTAGATGGAGGAAGGTTCACAGATGAAGGCTGAGAATGAAAGACCCGAGAAGAGGATCAGACCTCCAAGAAGGAAGGACAGCTACGAACGCCTTGAACCTGAGGATCCGATCTCCGGATCCGTGTTCTTCGACCAGGTTCTGGACAGATTCGACATAGACCTTGCAGATCCTGCCAACCAGATACTCATACACTGGAAGGACATTGTTGACGTCTCCATCTCAGAGCATTCCAGGCCTCAGAAGCTTAAGGACGGTGTCCTGTACATAGTCTGTGACCATCCGTCAAGGGCCTCCTACATAAGGCTGAACTCCACCGAGATAGTCAAAAGCATCAAGGGAGTCTATCCCGAAGTTGATTTGAAGAAAATAGTTACAAGGATCCGCTACTGATAATCACCACTTGACGAAAGTCAGACATTGCATTTATACTCAAGTGCTCGGACTGCGTTCTTGAATGCGGTCTAAAAACGAAAATCCCGCTTTAAGCGATTATATGGAGATAAAACCATGAGTTACAAAGGCAAGAGAACCTATCAGCCAAGTAAGATTAAGAGAAACAGAAAGTTTGGATTCAGAGCCCGCATGGCAACAAAGGGCGGTCGTTTGGTACTGGCAAGAAGAAGAGCTAAGGGCAGACACAGTCTCACAGTCTCTGATGAGAAGAAGCCTTACTAAGAAGCAGATAATCAGATCAAAAGCAGAAATTGACAACGTCTTCAAAGCAGGAAAAAGGTCATCTCTTTCCTGCTTTAAGTTGTATGTGGCAAAGAACTGCCTTGAGTACAGCAGGATGATTGTCATCCCTGCAAGACACTATGGTAATTCAGTCCAGAGAAATCTCATCCGACGTCAGGTAAAGGAGATCTGGCGTACAAACCAGGATAAGTTTCCATCTGGTCTGGATTTTGTTGTCATTGTGTACCCAACTCGCAAAGCTGAGACCACATTCGAGAACAAACAGAAGACTTTACTCGAGCTTTTCATGAAAACCATCCCACTTGCGGGATGATTTTCTGTTTCTAATCTGAATCCAGGAGTCATAAATGGATAAGAGAACGATTATAGCCATAGTGCTCGTTGTGATTGTCATCACAGTGAGCATGACCATACAGTCGATGTTCTTCACTCCGAACACTGTCGAGACCACTTCTGCCGCTGCAACCGGTGCAGAGGTGAGCGCCGATGGTACCCAGACAACGGAGGGGAGCATCAATGAGGAGGCCGTCAAGGCTGTCGCTGTTTCCACAACCAACAACAGCACTGAGAAGTTCAGCTTCGAGACGGACCTCTATTCGGTGGTGTTCGATCCTGTAGGTGCAAGCATATCCTCTCTCATGCTGAAGGAGCATGAGGCCGCGGACGGAGAGAAGGTTGACATGATATTCAGAGGGGAGAATGACAACAATGCATTCCTTCTCTATTGGGGTGACGACACAACAAATCCGATACTTGATGCGTTCAGCTACACTGTGGATGGGCAGAAGGTCATCTTCAGCAACAGCTACAAGGATGCCAACGGAAAGGGCTTCACTGTTGTGAAGACATTCGAGTTCAAGGATGGCGAATACCTGTTCGCTGTCACTGTGGACATCCTTGGAGAAGGTGAATTCGGTGGCCTTAACACCAATGGATATGCTTATACATTGGCATATGAGCCGCAGGTGGGACCTGCTTTCACCCAGATGAAGAACAGCGCATACGACTACAGAAGGATGTATGTTGATGCATTCAAGAACAACGGCAAACTCAAGAAGTCAACCGTCAAGTTCTCCAACGGGTCATATCAGACCACCAACCAGCTCCAGTGGATCAGCGTCACCAGCAAGTACTTCACGGTTGTAGCCCTTCCGAAGGACAACACCCTTTCCTACAAGTACGTTGCCAAGCAGGGTTCAACGGATGAGATAGCGCAGAGCAACAGCATCTACGTGTCACGTCCTGCAACGGGTGGAAGCTCAGAGGACACAATCTACTTCTATGCCGGACCTCAGCTGAAGAGATACCTTACCTCCTACTACAGTGGAATGGACAATTCATGGGGTCTCAGGAGCACAAACCTTGATGCAGCCATGGAGGCCGGTTCGATGTTCTCATGGCTTGAGAACATCCTCAAGTGGTGTCTGAACATACTCTACAAGGTGGTTCCAAACTACGGTGTCGGAATAATCCTCCTGACACTGATAATCAAGCTTCTTCTGTGGCCGCTCACAAAGAAGAGCACCGCATCAACAGCAAAGATGGCGGCGCTTCAGCCCAAGATGAAGGAGCTCCAGGAGAAGTACAAGGACAACCCGCAGAAGCTCAACCAGGAGACTGCAGCCCTCTACAAGGAGGCTGGTGTAAGTCCGATGGGTGGCTGTCTTCCGTTGCTCCTGCAGTTCCCGATCCTGATCGCCATGTACGGACTTCTGAACAAGCACTTCGAGCTCCGTGGTGCAATGTTCATTCCAGGCTGGATCACGGACCTCTCGGTTCCTGAGACCGTGGCAACGCTTGGATTCAGCATTCCGTTCCTCGGAAACGAGATCCACCTTCTGCCGATCCTGTACACAATAAGCATGATCTTCTCCATGAAGATAACCCAGGCACAGCAGGGCGGTTCGACCCAGCAGGGCAAGGGAATGACGACGTTCATGACCTATGTCATGCCCATCATGTTCTTCTTCATCCTGTACAGCGCACCTTCCGGACTTCTTCTCTACTGGTCAGTCCAGAACGTCCTTTCCATGGTGCAGCAGTTCTACACCAACGCAAGGACCAAGAAGGACCCTGACGCCTTTGTGAGCAAGAGGAAGAAACAGCAGGCAGAGGATGCCAAGGTCCCTGAGGCAGTCAGAAAGTATCAGGAGAAGCTCAAGAGACTTGAGGAAGAGAAGGCCCGCCAGCAGAAGGAAGCCGGCAAGCAGAACAAGAGAAAATAATTCGAGGCAGAGACATATGACTAGAGATTTTGAAGGTAAGACAGAGCAGGATGCCATCAATCAGGCTATTGAAGCCCTCCATATAGAGCGTGAGGACTTTGATGTGGAGATTCTGGACAATGGTCGCAGAGGTCTTTTCAAGAAGGCCAACGTGAAGATCCGCGTCCACATAGACAGCAGCACAGAGGAAGAGGAGCCAGCCATCCCATTCGAGGAAGAAGCAGATGACCAGGCTTCGGAAGAGGTTGACTACAACGACTACGATGATGCGGAGGAAGAGGATCTTGAGCCCAATGAGGAGCTTGAGAGTCAGGTCTGCGCATTCATCGACGAGATGGTCGCCCACATGGGATACGAGAGCAAGACGGTCGTCTCCTCACGCAAGGGCAAGAAGGTCAACCTGGACATCTCATCCGATGACAGCAACATCATCATTGGAAGGAAGGGCAAGAACCTTGATGCGATCCAGGTTCTCGCCAATGTGTTCGCAGGGAAGATCGACTCCGAGCGCAAGATAATAGTCGACAGCGAAGGCTACAGGATCCGCCACGAGGAGCAGATCATCAAGAACGCATACCGCACGGCCATGCAGGTCAGGAAGACCGGCAGATCACGCCTCCTTGAGCCGATGAACCCGTACGAGAGAAGGCTTGTACACACCGCTCTCAACGATGTGACAGGCATAGAGACCAAGAGCGAGGGCGAGGGTCTCTACAAGCAGGTGCGCGTCATCAGCAAGAGAAAGAGATACTGATCCGAAGACATCTATCATCTATACGGATTTGGGTGGGATTGCTTCACAGAGAGGCAATCCCTTCTTTTTTCCGGCCTTTAAAATTGGACGGTTGTGAATTAGAATCTAATGCGGAGGGACATATGCAGAACATCAGGAATGTCGCTGAAGCCCTTGGAGACGAGGTAGGGAAGATCATAGTCGGGAAGAGGGACAGCATCGAGCTCATACTTGCTTCTGTCCTTTGCGGAGGTCATGTTCTTCTGGAGGACCTCCCGGGATCGGGGAAGACGACACTTGTCAAAGCACTTTCCATTGCTCTTGGCTGCACCAGCAGAAGGATACAGTTCACCCCAGACCTTCTGCCATCCGATGTGGTGGGAACCTCAATCTACAACAGGAAGACCGAGGATTTCACAACTGTGCTCGGGCCTGTTTGCACGAACATACTGCTTGCGGACGAGATAAACAGGGCCCTTCCGCGAACACAGGCTGCATTGCTTGAGGCCATGGAGGAGAGGCAGGTCACAATAGACGGCAAGACATACCCCCTGCCGGAGCCTTTCTTCGTCATGGCAACCCAGAACCCCATAGAGAAGGAGAGCACATTCGCACTTCCTGCCGCTGAGATGGACAGGTTCTTCATCAAGCTGTCCCTTGGCTATCCTGAAGGTGATGAGGAGATTGAAATGCTCAAGACCATAGGGGACGGGACCGATTTCTCCAAGGTCAAGGCTGTCACATCCCCTGAAGAGCTCATGGGACTCAGAAAGGACATTGAAGGTGTCTATATCGATGGGAAGGTGATGGCTTACATAGTGGATATCGTCCAAGGAACGAGGTCAAACCATCTTGTGAGCGCCGGTGCAAGTCCGAGGGCAAGCAAGTACCTCTATCAGGGAGGGAAGGCCGTGGCGGCGATGAACGGAAGGGACTATGTGATTCCTGAGGATATACAGAAGCTTCTCCTGCCTGTCCTGTCACACAGAGTAAGGCTTTCATCTGAGGCGAGGATCAGGAAGGTCTCTGTCAAGGACGTAATAGAGGAGATCATCGAGAAGGTGCCTGTCCCACCAACCAAGGAGCAGATGGTTTGAAGAACAGAGCCCAGAGCTGGATATCCAGCATACCAGGCTTCTCCCTGTTGGCGATCCTGTGCGTTGTGACTGCCTACTATGGCATGGGCTGGCTTCCGGTTTTCTTCTTTTCCCTGTTTCTCATTTCCCTCACTTCGTACATTTGGGGTTGCTTCTCCCTTCTGAAGATCAGGATGGAGGCCCGAGGGATCAGGACAAGGGCCTTTCCGGGTGAGAAGGTCTCAATGTCCGTTGAGGTCTCGAACGGAAAGATCCTGCCGCTTCTGTGGCTTGAAATCAGATATTTTGAACAGAATCCGGCGTTTCTTGATTCAAATGACGATTTCACGATGAACACAACATGGCTTATGGGAAGGCAGAAGGCATCTTGGAACGCTGAGTTCAATGCCGTAGGCAGGGGAGTCGTTCTGGTGGATGGGATGCAGGCTTCCTCAGGTGACGCATTCGGTCTGAGACAGACCAACATGGCACTTGTCAATGGCAGGCCTTTCACCTTTGTCGTCTATCCGTCAGTCTACGATGTTGATGTCATGCCTCTGATACAGAGCAGCTCCAATTTCACCCCAGCAAGAAAGGGCTGCATGGAGGACAACACGATTATAGCCGGAATCCGCGACTATGCGGTCGGTGACAGCACACGGTTCATTGATTGGAGGGTCCTTGCCAAGCAGGATGTTCTGGCTGTCGATTTCCATGAGAAAGTGACACCATACTGCATCTGCCTTGCACTTGACTTCAAGTCCTTTTCAAGATGGCGGGAGGAGGTCACGAATGCAGGGGTGATGACGGTACCGGACTCCTTCAACAGGGAGGGCTTCGAGGACATGGTGAGCTTTGCTGCATCCTGTGTCAGGGAATTGACCGCCAAGGCCATCAGATGCAACCTGCTGCTCCCTTCTGTTCTCGGTAGGGACAAGG
>JAFVFA010000247.1 GCA_017475725.1 Spirochaetales bacterium | reverse complement strand
TGATCAAGAACATCAGAAGGCAATCCTACGGTATCAGGGATGACGACTACTTCTTCCTGAGAATCTGGGAGGGAACAAGGAAACACCCGAAGTGCAGGCCTGTCACTTTACCCTCCCACCATTTTTCTGCATGAACCCATTTATAGGCGTCAGTGAGGACGAGAATCCGAGCGGTAGCCAAACACCCCGGCAGGGACGTGTTTGCAGCGAGGCGGCCTGTAGGTGCGCCTTCCCCTGAAAGCACCGGAAGGCGAGTCCTCTCGCCCCGAAATGAGAAAAGACCGGATCAAATTCCGGTCTTTTTGTCATTTATAGGCATCACATGTGATAGAATCATATCCGATGAAACAAGCAGCAAAACTCCCTTCCATGTCATTCCTTATCAAACCGGCCTCGTCGCTCTGCAACCTAAGATGCAAGTACTGCTTCTATGAGGACGAGTCGGAGAACCGCTGTCAGAAGAGCTACGGCCTGATGTCAACGGACACAATGGACCAGCTTCTGAAATCCATCGCAGACTCGACCACGGAAGGAGCGGTCGTATCATTGGGCTTTCAGGGTGGAGAGCCGACCTTCGTCGGGCTGGACTTCTTCAGGCACCTGATCCAGGAGGAGAAGAAGTACCCGACAATCAGATTCGTCCACACAATCCAGACAAACGGCTATGTGCTTGATGAGGATTGGGCCACCTTCCTCAAGGAGAACGGCTTCCTTGTGGGAATCTCGATTGACGGCTACAAGGAGCTGCATGACCTGCACCGCATCAACGCCGCAGGAGAGGGTTCATTCGACAGGATCAGGGAGAACCTTGAGATACTGAAGAGGCACAACGTGGAGTTCAACGCCCTCTGCGTCGTGACAAGGCAATGTGCGGAGAGGCCCCACAGAGTCTACAGGAGACTAAAGGACATGGGCTTCAGCTACCTCCAGTTCATAGCCTGCCTTGACCCCATAGGAAAGGAACGCGGACAGGAGGCCTTCTCTCTTCTGCCTGAAGACTACGGCAGGTTCCTCTGCGCTGTGTTCGATGACTGGTACCGGGACTGGAAGGAAGGCCATTTCACCAGTGTCAGACAGTTCGATGACTACATCCATCTGCTTACAGGCGTCATACCGTCATCCTGCGCAGCCGCAGGAAGGTGCGGAGCATACCTTGTGGTGGAGGCGGATGGAAGCCTCTACCCATGCGACTTCTATGTTCTTGATGAGTGGAACCTGGGGAAGGTCCCCGAGGTCTCCGTCCTGGATGCCCTGAACTCGCCCAAGGCCCTGAGCTTCAGAAGCGACATCGGAAGAAGGCCAAAGGAGTGCAAGGACTGCAACTGGCTGCCGCTCTGCCACGGAGGCTGCAAGAGAGACATTACGTTCAGAGCCGATGAACCGGAGAACTACTACTGTCCGGCCTTCAGGTTCCTGTTCGAGTACGCCGCGGAACGGCTGATGGAGGTTGCGAAGGCAGAGTTCGAGGCAATGCGGAGGTCACCCCGCTGAACAGCCCAGAGCATAATCTATGGCATTGGCAAGCCCGTCGGCCTCGATGTCCGTCGTCACGTAGTCCGAATGCCGTTTGAGGACCTCGCAGGCGTTGCCCATGGCTATGCCGAGATTGCAGACATCAATCATCTCAAGGTCGTTCTCCCCGTCGCCTATGCCTACCGTGGATTCAATGCCCTCACCCAGAAAATCCATCAGATCCCTTATCCCGGATGCCTTGGTCACGCCGGGGATCATTATCTCAGCTGCGCTTGTCTCCGGAAGCCCCGTTGTGTTGTTGACGCTTGTCAGAGGTCCCTCAAGGGCTCTTCTGGCCTCCAGTACCCTGCCCTCTCTGGACATGATGTAGGACTTGATTATCGGAAGGTCATCCGGAATCCTGTCAACAATGATGAAACCGTTGAACTTCAGGGTTCTGCCATGGACGGAGAACTCCATCTCGTCATAGAGGTCAAGCGCCTCCCTTGTTATGTACGTGGCATCGAAGCTTTGGCTGAATGAAACCAGGTTGAGGTCCTTCACCACCTTGAGCAGGAGATCGCGCTGAGCATCCGTCATGCATTTCTGCATAATGGTGGAGCCGCCGTGAACCAAGGTCGCGCCAGAGGAGAACACCCCTCCATCGAACCCCAGCTCTCTGATCTCGTCTGTAAGCTCATAGGGGCTTCTGCCTGTGCAGAGGAAGATCCCGTGTCCCATGCGCTTCAGCCTTCCGATGGCCTCAACGGCACTTGCAGGTATGCTCTTGCCGACTGGGAGGATCGTCCCGTCTATGTCGAAGAAGAAATTCAGCTTCATGACCCGGATTATCCTCCATAGTCCGATGAATATCAATCCAAAGAACAATTGCATCTTTATTCCGTTTTTCCCGTTTATTTGCTATATTTAAGACATGGCTACATATGACTTTTCAATTGAAACCCTAGGGAAGGCGAAGATCCCTTCACCTATCCACATGAGCGACAAGGACGGCGACGGTTTCGCCGACTATGTCTCGGACGATGACAAGATCCTCTACTGCATTGACACAGTGACGACGGAGGACGGACATAGGGTCCCGAAGAGCGAGGAGACGGTGGAACTTGCAGGGCCAAGGCAGAAGATATACTTCAACCCCTCCCATGTCCATGCCGCAATCGCCACATGCGGCGGAATCTGTCCAGGTCTCAACAACGTCATCAGAGCCATTGTCAGGTGTCTCTGGTACCGCTATGGAGTACGCAGGATCAGCGGAATCAGATTCGGATACCAGGGCCTTCTCCCCACATCCAAGGAACCTCCGCTTGAGCTCGACCCCGATGTCGTCGATGACATCCAGGAGAAAGGCGGAACGATTCTCGGCAGCGCACGTGGAGGCGGAAAGCAGACGGCTGACATCGTCGACACCCTTGAGCGCATGAACGTGAACATCCTCTTCACAATAGGTGGAGACGGTACGCTCCGTGGAGCACACGCGATACACGAGGAGATCAAGGCCCGTGGGCTGAAGATCTCGGTGGTAGGCGTCCCGAAGACGATCGACAACGATCTGGCCTTCATCCAGACCTCATTCGGGTTCGACACAGCGGTCTCATCTGCAGTCCCTGTGGTCCGCAGCGCACATATCGAGGCAAAGAACGCCATCAACGGAATCGGCCTTGTGAAGGTCATGGGAAGGGAGAGCGGTTTCATCGCAGCCCATACCTCCCTTGCCCAGAGCGATGTCAACTTCTGTCTGATTCCGGAGAATCCGTTCGACCTCTACGGTGACAAGGGTCTACTCCCTCTGCTCAAGAAGCGCCTGAACTCACGCGGCCATGCGGTCATACTGGTGGCGGAAGGTGCCGGTCAGGACCTGATACCGAAGACAGGCGAGACCGATGCATCCGGCAACACCAAGTACAGCGACATCGGGCTCTTCCTGAAGGAGGAGATCATCAAGTACTTCAAAGAGCAGGACATGACCATCAACATCAAATATATAGATCCGAGCTACATAATCCGCAGTGCACCGGCAGACTCATACGACTCGATCTACTGCGCAAGGCTTGGTGCGAACGCCGTTCATGCCGCAATGGCAGGCAAGACGGATGTCCTGACAAGCATGATCAACGACAGGTTCATAAACCTCCCGATCAAGCTTGCAATCTCCTCCAGAAGCCGTGTGAACACAGAGAGCGCACTCTGGAGAGACGTTCTTGAGAACACCCGCCAGCCGGATTCCATGAAGAACTGACACAAGGAAAATGAGGTACAGCCGGACTCCATTTGTGGGGTCCGGTTTCTTATGCCTCAGACTAGATGGGAGACGAGTATCTCTATGCCGATACCCACCAGGATGATTCCGCCGAATATGGAGGCCTTGTCAGCGAGCCTGTTGCCGAACCTCTTGCCTATCAGGAGGCCCGCGATGCAGATGAAATGGGTCACAACGGCGATTATGGCTGATGCCGCAACGGCCATGGAAACAGGGTACTGCTCAATTGTGAAGCCCACGGACAAGGCATCGAGGGATGTCGCGACACCCTGGATGACAAGCTTCCCGAACGGCAGGCCGGTCTCCTCCTCGCGTGAGCTCTCCTCCTTGCGGATCCCCTTCATTATCATCTCTCCGCCGATATAGGAAAGGATCAGCAGGGCAATCCATGGAATGAACTTCTCGAAGGCCTGGAACTTCTCGACTATTGTGTGGACGCAGACCCATCCGATCATGGGCATTGCGAACTGGAAGAAGCTGTACATCCCAGCTATCATGTTCATGCGGCCTCTCTTCATGCCAGGCTCGTTGAGCCCGTTGGCCAGAGAGACGGAGAACGCATCCATGGCAAGACCGACACCGAGAAGAACGCTGTTGAGGAAGAAAACGAAATCCCACTCCATAACCAGTCAAATATAGATTGAAAAGCAAGTATTGTTAAGTACCGTTTATTGTACAACCCACCCTTTGGGCCTATAATTCACGCATGAACAGCAGCAATGTCAGAATAACGGAGAAGGAGCTGAGCCTCAAGGACACGCTTCCAAGCGGACAGTGCTTCAGATTCTCCGAGGACAACGGGACCTGGACCGTGAAGGCAGGAGTCGGCTCTTCGGTCCGAACCCTGACGGTCAGGCAGGATGACCTCTCCCCGATAACGGAGGACCCTTTCTGGTCCGACTTCTTCGACCTGGGCACTGACTACGAGGGTCTGAAGGCAGAGTTCTCCAAGATCTCCCCTCTGATGGCCAAGGCATGTGACTATGCACCCGGAATCAGGATACTGAACCAGGACCCATGGGAGGCCCTCTGCAGCTTTGTGGTCTCACAGAACAACAACATCAAGAGGATCATGGGGATAATAGACAGGATGTCCAACTTCTACGGCGAAGGAGGCTTCCCGACAGTGGAGTCACTTGCGGATGCGAAGGAGGACGATCTTAGGATGCTTGGTCTTGGTTTCAGGGCCCCCTACATCGTGAACACAGCCAGAGCTGTGTACGATGGCTCAATAGACCTCGACGCTCTCAAGAGGATTGGCATCGATGAGGCAAGAGCCATGCTGATGAAGGTCAAGGGCATAGGTCCCAAGGTTGCGGACTGCGCCCTTCTGTTCGGTTGCCACAGACTGGACTGCTTCCCTATGGACGTCTGGATGAAAAGGGTCATGGCCACCTTCTTCGAAGGCCAGGACAAGAGCATTTTCGGCCCGTATGCAGGCGTGGCGCAGCAGTATCTGTTCCACTACGCCCGCACAAGCGGAGTCTTCAGATAAGAGGTGAACTATGGTATTCGACACACTTGACCAGTTGGAGATGTACATCCCGATCCTGCCTGCAATCAGAGTCATTGCCGACACTCTGGACCATGATGAGCTCTACGACAAGCCCGCGGGGAGCTACACAACCAGGGACCCTAAGGTCACATACAAGATACTGGAGTACATGACTTCTGCCGCGGACAAGCCCTTCGAGTTCCACAAGGACCACAGCGATGTCATG
>JAFVFA010000023.1 GCA_017475725.1 Spirochaetales bacterium | reverse complement strand
CTATTATCGTCACGAAGTCCCCGTCATCGAGGGTGAGCGAGACTCCGTTCAGGGCAACCTTCTCGTTGACCGACTTGGGGTTGAACGTCTTGTGAAGATTCTGAAGCTCAAGCATGGTGGCCTCCTTTCGCGATCTTGCCCTTCCAGTAGGGGATGGCAAGGAATATGGCGACCACGACCGCCGACAGGAGCTTTAGCATGTTGGTGTTGAGCCCGAGCCAGAGGACGATCTGGATGACTATGTAGTAGATCACAGCACCGAGCGAGACGCCCAGGAGCTTCATGGCGAAGTTCTTGAAAACCTTGCCGAAGATGACCGAGCTGATGATGACGGCAGCAAGGCCTATGACTATTCCTCCGCGGCCCATGTTCACATCAACGGCACCCTGATACTGGGCATATAGTGCAGAAGCGAGGGCTACAATGCCGTTTGAGATCATCAATCCGAGGATCTTGCACCTGTTGACGTCTATGCCCTGAGCCCTTGCCATGTTCTCGTTGGAGCCTGTGGCTCTGAGTGCTGCACCTATCTCCGTACCGAAGAACCAGTAGAGGACAGCGATTGTGATGAGCGTGACGATGACCATTGTGATGATGGGGTTGCTGAAGGCGATGACCTTGACGTTCCTTGATGAGACAAGCAGGTGGTAGTTCCTGACGTTGATCCCCTGGTTGGCCTTGAAGCCCATGATGGCGAGGTTGATTGAGTAAAGTGAAAGCTGGGTCAGGATTCCGGCAAGGATTGCGGGAATGCCCATTGCCGTGTGGAATATCCCTGTCACCAGACCGGCGATCATGCCGGCAAGCACGGCACAGACCAGCGCAACCCAGAGGTTGGCTCCGTTGAGCATCATCATGACGCAGACGGCTCCGCCTGTGGCCATGGTTCCGTCGACTGTGAGGTCGGCGATGTCGAGCACCTTGTACGTCAGATAGACGCCGATTGCCATGATTCCCCAGATGAGACCCTGGGCGATGGCTCCCGGAAGTGCGCTTAGCAATGATGAAATGTTCATTTCAGTTCCTTTACACGGCGAAATCTCCTTGCCGAGGCAAAGAGATTCCGCTTCCGTTGGTTTTTATCTGATTCGATCAGATTGCAGTATAGTCAGTTGGGACTGTGATTCCAAGTATGGAGCAGAGCTCCGCGTTGTACTCCTTGATCGGGTTGGCTGCGTACTCGATCTCCATTGTGGAGACGTCAGCGCCGTTTTTCAGGATCTCGACTGCCATCTTGCCCGTTGTGACTCCCAGGTCGTAGTAGCTGATCGAGAGTGTGGCGACTCCGCAGCCCTTGCAGATGCCTTCCTCTCCGGCTATGACTGGAACCTTTGCAGGCTCGACAACGTTTCTGATGGACTCTGTGCATGATGCAGCGGTGTTGTCCGTCGGGATGTAGATGACATCAGCGCCCTCACAGGCTGTTGCGGTGACAGATGCCACATCGTTGGAGTCCGTGAATGCATATCTTGTGTGCTTTACGCCCAGGTTGTCCAGGTACTTCTCGATCTCTGTGATCTGGTAGATGGAGTTCGGCTCGCCGGAGCAGTAGAGGAGTCCCACGTTCCTGACGTTAGGGAAGAGCTCCACGATCATGTCGGCCTGTCTGTCGAGTGGGGCCAGATCCGATGCGCCTGAGACGTTGATCCCTGTTGTCCCGTTGTTGAGCTTGAGGTCAAGAGCGGTCTCATAGTCTGTGATGGATGTGCCGAGGATTGGGATGTCTCCGGTGGCTGCAGCTGCGACCTGCAGGGGCAGTGTGGCGTTGGCGAGTATGAGGTCGACGTTGTCGGAGATGAGTCCGTTGACGATAGTCGTGACGGTCGCCGCATCACCTGATGCGTTCTGGTAGTCGAACTTCACGTTCTCAGCCCCGACGGCCTCTGTGATGGCATCCATGAAACCCTGGGATGCCGCATCGAGCGCCACGTGCTGGACCAGCTGGCAGATGCCGACTCTGTATACCTTGTTTTCCGTTGACTCTGAGCCTGCCTGTGCGAAGACTGCACCGAGAACGACGCAGAGAACAAGTGCGATGCTGATGGTTTTCTTCATTTCATAACCCCTTTCCAGTGAATTGGTAGAACATATACGAATTTTGGTGTCTTTAGTCAACACTTTGTCTGAAAAAACAAAAATTTTTTTAGGATTATAGGGGTTTTTGCTTGGATTTTGGTTGTTTTTGGCTAGATTCGTTGTTTTTCCGGTATTTTCACCTTAGCCAACCGAACAAATGAGAAGTGTTTCATTTGTTCGGTTGGACAAAGAAATGTATCACAGATTTTCGAAGATTCGAGTGCCTTTCCTTCTGAGCCATCTCTCCATCAGCACAAGAGGCACCGCTGTGATGGCTATCCAGATGACCAGGGCAAGTGATGCAGGCATGAGAACTGTCATGAAGTATCCGGTGGCTGCGATCAGGATCCCGTAGATCCAGCCGGAGAAGAGGGCGACGACGATGGAGATGCCCTGCTTGACCACCATGGCCTCGCTGACCCAGTTCAGATTAGGCCTTTTCAGGTTCATGTAGAGCCCGAAGTCGGCAAGGACGAGCTCGATCAGTGCAACGAGGACAAGCACAAGCAAGGTCTCGACCACCGGCATATGAATCTGCACCGCAAACACAATCGCAAGCACTGAGGCCATGGGCAGCGTCAGGATCAGCTGCACGTTCTTCTTGGCATTGAGGATCTGGATCGATCTCACCGGAAGGCTCTGCGCTATCCAGATGCCCTTTCCCTCCATCGAGATGGAAGGGGCTGTGGTGTCGTTCATGGAGAGCACGAAGCACATGAGTGCAGGGACCACCATGTAGATGAAATCCCAGAGATCGCTCCCGAATGCTCCCTCAATGGCGGGGTAGAGCATGCCTCCCTTTATGATCAGCATCACTGCCGCCGCTGCCATGAGCACGGTTCCCAGAGCGCAGTTCAGCAGGTAGGTGGAGCTGGATGTGAGTCTCTTGAACTCCTTTCTGAGAAGGGCAGAGCCTACGCTTCTGGCCTTGGCCTTTCCCGCCTTGTACTTCACTCTGGTGGTCCCTGTCTTGGTTGTGACGATCTTGATGAAGGTCTTGTCCAGAAGCAGGTAGATCCCCACGGTCAGAGCGATCACAACGACCGAGACGACCACCATCGAGGATGGGTTGCCTTCACCTGTCCTCGAGAACAGGTAGAAGGGGTGGATGGGGCCGCTGGTGTCTATGACCATGGTCTGGAGTCTGGCCACGAAGTCGTTCATGGCGTTGATGGCCCTGAAGTACACCACGTAGTACAGGGCGAGTCCGATGAGCACCATTATGGTGCGCACAATGGCCTTGTTCTTGAGCTTTGTGCTCAGTTTGGCCACAACCCAGCCCAGACCTGTGGAGAGGTCCAGGACTATCAGTGTTATCATCATATAGTAGACGATGGGCCCGAGTATGTTCAGGAAATGCAGCGGGGCGTTGATGTAGTAGAATATGATCGCCGGGATCATGACCACGCTGGAGTACATCCATCCCATGAAGTAGACTCCAAGAAGCCTTGAGGCCAGTATGTTTCTGATGGGGATGGGCATGGACAGCAGAAGGTCGTTGTCCTTGGACAGATAGAGGGTGGAGAAGGTGTTGAACACGCTTCCGAAGGCTCCGTAGAGGATCGCCACCCCACCTGTGATCAGGAAGTAGAACCAACCCATGCCGGATGCCACAAGCGGTCCTGCCAACGCAGCTGACATTGACCCGAAGAGACCTCCAAGGACTACTACCATGATGAAGACATAGCCGGCAATGGACAGTATGGTGCCTCTCTTTGACTTTGCCCTGTTCCTTCTGTAGTCATAGAAGAAGGACCTGTGCATCTCAAACAGCTGTTTCTTGACCAGTGTCTTGATCATGTCAGGCCTCCGGATCCTCGTCCTCATCTGCGAGCTCCAGGAACACCTGCTCAAGCGACTCGTCCCCCTTGACCTCATCCATCGTACCCGACTTTATGAGCTTTCCGTCCTTGATGATGGCGACCTTGTCGCAGAGCTTCTCGGCGACCTCCAGAACGTGGGTGGAGAAGAAGATGGCTCCACCGTTGTCGCAGAGCTCCCTCATCATGGTCTTGAGCTTGTGCGCAGCCACAGGGTCAAGGCCCACAAACGGCTCGTCCATGATCACGAGCTTGGGTTGGTGCATCCATGCGGCTATTATGGCGAGCTTCTGCTTCATACCGTGGGAATACTCGTTTATCGGCTGGGCCAGATCCGCAGTGAGATCGAAGACATCTGCATACCTTCTGATCCGCTCCGTCCTGTCCGCCGCACTGACTCCATAGATGTCCGCAATGAAATTGAGGTACTTGATTCCGGACATGTAGTCATAAAGATCAGGGTTGTCCGGGATATAGGCTATCTTTCTCTTGCAGGCTAGCGGGTCTGCCTTGATGGATGTCCCATCGATCTCTATCTCTCCGGCATCGAATCCGAGGATTCCGACGACCGACTTGATGGTGGTTGTCTTTCCGGCGCCGTT
>JAFVFA010000007.1 GCA_017475725.1 Spirochaetales bacterium | reverse complement strand
GGTCTTGCCGCAATGTGCGAAGGCAACTGCACCGTGGTGCGGATAGTGCTTCTCAATCAGGACATGCCTGTAGAACCTACCCATCTCAGGAATGGCGAACACACCGATCCCTCCGAAGGACCTTGTCCTGACAGGAAGGACCTCGCCCTCTGCCACATAGCTTCTGAGGACCCCGTCGCTGTCGCACTGGAGTCTGTAGAATGTTATGTCACCAGCGGCGATGTCACCCTCAAGGGTTCCCCTTGTGAAGTCAGGCTCGCTTCCGGCAGGCTCGAGAAGTCTGTGCTGGATCAGCTGATACTTCACAGCCCTGTCCGAACACATCTTGCACTCCGGTGTGTTTCCGCAGTGGAAACCCATGAAAGTGTCTGTGATCCTGCAGTTGAACTTGCCTTTGATGTCCTCATCGTAGATGTACTGTGGAACGGAGTTGTTGATGTCCAGAAGAGTGATTGCATCCTCTGTGACACAGGCCCCAAGATACTCGCTCAGAGCGCCGTAGATGTCGACCTCGCAGCTCACAGGGATTCCGCGGCTTGCAAGGCGGCTGTTCACGTAGCAAGGCTCGAACCCGAAGGTCTCAGGGAATGCAGGCCAGCACTTGTCAGCGAACGCAACGTACTTTCTGGCCCCTCTGTGCCTCTCTGCCCAATCGAGGAGAGTGAGCTCGAACTGAGCCATTCTTGGAAGAAGGTCAGGATACCTGTTGCCAAGCCCGAGCTCCTTGGCCATGTCCTTGCAAACAGCATCGATTCTCTTGTCATTGGCATGTGCCTTGTAGCTGACCAGAAGATCGAGCTCACTGTTCTCCTCGATCTCGACGCCAAGCTCATAGAGACCCTTGATGGGTGCGTTGCAGGCGAAGAAGTCCTGAGGTCTGGGTCCGAATGTGATGATCTTCAGATCCCTGAGTCCAAGGACAGCCCTTGCAATCGGCTTGAACTCGGCTATCTGCTTTGCAGCCTCCTCTGCAGTCACGCAAGGGTACTCAGGGATGTAGGCCTTCAGGTGCCTCATCTTCAGATTGTATGAGCAGTTCAGCATCCCGCAGTAGGCATCGCCTCTGCCGTTGATCAGATCGCCGTCACCCTCTGCAGCGGATGTGTACATGACAGGTCCGTCGAACATCTTCGCGATCAAGGTCTCAGGAGTCTCCGGTCCGAAGTTTCCAAGGAAGACTACAAGTGCATTGACACCGGCTTTTTTCACCTCTTCCACTGCTTTTACGGCATCGTTCTCATTCTCAACCGTGATGCTGCAGTTGTACAGTTCTGGTCCGTACGCCTTTGCTATGGCATCCTTGCGGGCAGTTGAAAGCCCTATGGGGAAGCAGTCTCGAGAAACCGCTATTATTCCAAGTTTGACTTCCGGGATGTTGTTCATCTGCTCAAATCTCCTATATCCGTGTTTTCACCTGTGATTCCTACGTATGCACTATCCTTGGCCTGAGGTGCCTCCGGATGTGCGATCAGCCATTTGTTGCGTGCCCTGAGCCATCTGTCCTCTTCCCTGACAGGCTCGAACACAGGCTTCTCCGTGTTCGTTCCCCGCGGAAGCACAACCGCCACCCTGAATCCGTCTCCGGATACCTGGCATGGTGCGAAATGCAGCGATGTCGCATAGACCTCAACCAGAACACCCGCAGGCACCCTGAAGGCCTTAGCCTTCGATGAGTCGATCTTGCCGTCGACGATGTCCCCCTGCTTTGCAAGGAGCAGGACGAAGTCGGAAGAACCAAGGTTGAGCTCACTGTCCCTGTGGTATTCGAAGCAGTTGAGCTTTGTGTTGTGCCCCCAGCACATACCCAGCTGGATCGGCATTCCGCCATAGGACCGGATACCCAGGGACTTGAATATGGCGCAATTCTCAAGGGACTCTATTGAAGGCATGTACCTTGTCCCGCTCTCAGGGAGAGGAATCTCATCCATCGCCTTCACGAGTTCGGCTGTATCATAACCCTCATGGACCTTTCCATAAGGTCTGAATTCCTCGTCATAGACAGAATAAAACTTCAAAACTATACCTCCTCGGCAATTCTGCGGTTCAGCTCCTTGATCTTTGCAACCGTCTCCTGGAGGGAGAGTCTCCTCTCCACAGAATCGACGTTGTTAATGAGGTTGGAGCTTCTGCCTTTGCCGTTTATAGATCTCTGATATTCCTCAGGGGTCATCCCGCACTGCTTCTTGAATGTGTTCGAGAAATATTTGTAGTCAGAGAATCCCGCCTGTCTGCAGATCTCGGTCAGCTTCAGGTCGGATTCAGCGATCAGTCGCTTGGCATTGTTGAATCTGACGATTCCGACATAATCCTGGAAGCTCTGCCCCAGACAGTCCTTCACAAAGTGGGACAGATAGTTCATCGAGACCTTCTCCTGTTCGGCGAAATCGGAGAGTCTGATGGCCCCATTGTAGTTCTCTGACACATATTCCAGCAGTCTGGTCAATCTTTGGGCCTTCTTCTTTCTGTTGGCCTGCTCATCCTTTGACAGTTCCCTGAGAGGGATCCTCCTGACGATCGTGTACATGATGTTGTTGCAGTGGGCGGCACATGCAAGCTGGAAGAAGGATGTCTGCTTGACATAGAGGACCATGACAGACATGAGCCTCTTGAGCACATAGCTCTCCTCCTCCTTGGAAAGGTACTCGTTGACCTTGACGCATCCGATGTCAATCCATGGCGCCTGGTTG
>JAFVFA010000246.1 GCA_017475725.1 Spirochaetales bacterium | reverse complement strand
TCCACCAGGCATAGTCATCCTTCCTGTGCTCATCCCAGTTGTAGACCGGGTTTCCCCAAAGCTGTCCAAGGGGTGTGAAGGCATCCGGTGGGCAACCTGCCTGTGCAGTCTGGTTTCCCTTGGCGTCTATCTTGAAGAGCCTTGTGTCCGTCCATGCATCCACGCTGTCTCCAGCCACATAGATGGGGATGTCCCCTATGATATGTATCCCAAGTCCATTGGCATACCTGTGCAGCGAATCCCACTGTCTGAAGAAGAAATACTGCAGGACCTTGTACTGCTCTATCTCAGTTGCGTGCTCTTTTGTCCACTTGGAGATTGCAGTCTTCTTCCTTGTCTTAAGGGCAGGCTCCCACATGTACCATCTGGAGTCGTTGTGGCAGTTGACCAGAGCCTGATAGAGGGCGTAGTCATCAAGCCACCAGGCGTTCTCCTTGCAGAAGTCCTGATAGTCCTTCTTCGGACAACCGGATTCCATGAAGAGCATTGCGGCTTCCTTCAGAAGCGGCATCTTGTTCTCATAGACCCAGCTGTAGTCGACCCTACCTGTGCGTCTGTTCTCAGGGGACTCGAAGACCTTTCCCATACCATCATCGCCGAAGAACTGGTCCAGCGTCCTGAGGTCTATTAGAAGCTCATTTCCTGCAAATGTCGATCTTGCGGAATATGGGCTGTCACCATAGCCTGTAGGGCCTAGCGGCAGTATCTGCCATAGGGTCACCTTGGCCTTTGAAAGCATCTGCAGGGTCTCTCTTGCCTCTATGCCAAGATCCCCGATCCCGAACGGCGACGGGAACGATGTCGGATGCAGAAGCACACCGCAGCGTCTTCTGCTCATGATTCTCTTTTCCATAATGCAAACCTCATTGAAATTACAGGATGATACTATACGATATGTGAGAGGTTTTTTCCATAATCCTTGCTTGTTCAGTCCCCCAAATTGAGGTATAATAACCATATGACTTCAGAAATCGATACACAGTTCAAAATCGGTGAGCACGTTGTATATCCGCTTCAGGGAGTTGGTGTTATAAAGGACATCCGGGAACGCATTGTTCGCAACAATCCGGTGCTTTATTATGTGATCTACATTGACATGTCAGACATGACGGTAAGCATACCGGTTGAGAAGGTCGCAGAGTCTGGAGTTCGTGCAATTGTCTCCGAAGAGGATGCCCTGAAGGCTTTGGACAGTATCTCAAACAAGTATGAACCTGTATCAGTGGATTGGAAGGCCCGTTACCAGATGAACGTAGATCTCATCAAGGAGGGCTCCATATTCTCTATCGCAAAGGTTGTTCAGGGTCTCTATCACAGGAGCAAGGTGAAGGAGCTGCCTGTCCAGGAGAGAAAGCTCTACGACAATGCACTCAGCCTTCTGATCGATGAATGCTCCTATGCCATCAAGAAGGACAAGAAAGAGATAGAAAAGACAATCTTCACCCATCTGGAGAAGTGAAGAAATGCGCCATGCAGTCATCGTGACGGCAGCAGGCTCGTCACGCAGATTCAATGGTTCCGGTCAGATATCGAAGAAAAAGGAGTTCCTCTGCATCTCAGGTGAGCCTGTCCTTTGCCGTGCCATCAGACCTTTCCTTGCAACGGAAGATCTTGTCGCCCTGGTTGTGACCTACAGGAAGGGCGACCTGGAAGAGGTCAAGGGGATCGTTTCCTCCTTGGATCTGAATGGAATTGAGGTCTTGTTCGTCGAAGGTGGCGATACCAGACAGGCTTCAGTGTTCAATGGTCTTAAAGTACTATATGACAGAAGAAAAGAGCTTGATGTATTCATTGTAAGCATTCATGATGGAGCAAGGCCCTTCATTTCAGAGAACAAACTTGTCAAATCATGTATTGATATGGCGCAGAAGGTCGGTGGAGCCTGCCCTTGTCTCAGAGTCACTGACACACTTGTGAAGGTCGGTGAGGATGGGCTTCTTGACGGACGTCTCAGCAGGGATGGTGTGTGCACGGTCCAGACCCCTCAGTCCTTCAGGTTCCCCGAGATTTATCACGCCCACTGCAGTGCAGTGCCAGGCAAGGCTTACACTGATGACACGGAGGTCTTCATGGATTGGGGCGGCCGTGTCGGTTTCGTCCAGGGGGACCCGAACAACAGGAAGATCACATTCGCCGGTGACCTCAAGGAGAACAGTTGATGAACAGAGTCGGAACAGGTTGGGACGTACACAGACTGGAGGAGGGAAGGGACCTCATCCTTGGTGGTGTCAGGATAGATGGCCCGAAGGGCTGTGTCGGACACTCGGATGGGGATGCCCTGATCCATGCCGTCATAGATTCCCTTCTTGGTGCCTGCGGTCTCGATGACATCGGAACGCTGTTTCCCGACAATGACCCTAGGTACAGGGGAATAGACTCAGTGCTTCTTCTTGAGAAGGTGGTGGAGCT
Organism: Spirochaetales bacterium; assembly: GCA_017475725.1. GTDB lineage: Bacteria > Spirochaetota > Spirochaetia > Sphaerochaetales > Sphaerochaetaceae > UBA9732. The sequence goes on along the minus strand of JAFVFA010000246.1, from coordinate 1,138 downwards.
TGTCAGGTCAAAGGGCTTCAGGATAGTGAACGTGGACACCACGGTGATCCTCCAGAGCCCGAAACTCGGTCCATACAAGGCTCAGATGCGTGAGAGGATGGCAAAGGTCCTTAGTCTGCCGGTGGAATGCTTTGACGTCAAGGCCAAGACCGCCGAGCATATGCTCGGAGAGTTGGGCGCAGCTGACGCTGTAGTCTGTCAGAGCGTCTGCCTTCTGGAAAGGCAGTGATCAGTCGTTGAAAGAGATCTCCTTGAATGGATGGATGTCCAGAGGGTTCGTCTCCCAGCCGGAGATCAGGTCGGTGCGGACGAAGTTCGTCGCAAAGGCAGTGGACATCGGTATGACCACTCCGGAGTCAAGCAGGACCTGCTCGGCCTGCAGCAGAAGGTCTTTTCTGGAGACCTCGTCTGCAGCATTTGAAGCCGCATCCAGCAGTGCATCGTATTCCTCGTCCGAGAAGTTCGCCAGGTTGAAGGAGCTGTCCGAGGCGAATAGCCTGAGAAAGGCCATCGGATCGAAATAGTCACCTATCCATGTGATGGTGCAGAAATCATACGGGTTCTGCTCCGGAGTGGAGGCGAATACGGTCAGTGGAACCGTGTTCAGGATTACCGTTATGCCCAGGGTCTTCGACCAGAGCTCGGCAATGAGTTCTGCAACCTGCGCATTCTGGGCTCCCCGTGTTATGGCCATGTTTATGACTGGAAGAGCCTTCTCTCCATAAGGATAGCCTCCAGCTGCAAGAAGCCAGAGAATATCATCGCTTATATTGGCTTTCAGACCACTTTCAGGAACAATGGAACTGGATTCAAGCAGACTTCCCTGAACGCTTCTTATGATGTCCCAAGGGATTACATCGATCAAAGCCTTCCTTATGTTCTCGTCGGCATAGGCTCCTTCCTGTGCACTGAAATAGAAGAACGTTGTGGCATACAGCTTTGACAGCACCATATAGTCCGCGGCATCGGAAAGGGCCGCCATTGACCACTGTATGTCTCCGCTCAGGAAATCATCCCTGTAGTTGTCCTCTCCTATGATGATGTCGACGAAATCCGTCTTCACCTCATCCCAGTAGTAGGGGTTCCTTCTGAGCTTTATCAGATCGTCCGACTGGCTTTGAAGGGTGTAGGCGCCACT